>CAMYKJ010000090.1 GCA_947258945.1 uncultured Ectothiorhodospiraceae bacterium | reverse complement strand
ACTCGGCGGCCGCCCATTTCACGGCCGTGTTGCCGACATCCAGCAACAGTTTCATGTGACCACCCGCAGGCTGGCCTCCCCGGCCGCAAAGCGCTTGCGGCCCGCCGCGGTATCCATGAGCAGCGCGCCCCCGTCGTCGATCCCGCAGGCCCGTCCGCTGACGGTCCGGTCCGGCAACAGCAGGTCGATCGGCTGACCGGCCAGCACATCATGTTCACGCCATTCGTCCATAAACGGACCGAGACCGCCGGACTCGAATGCATCCAGCGCAGGCAACAGTTCGTCCAGCAAGGTGGCGGCCAGGCGGTTGCGCGACGGGCTGTCACCGCCCGTGACGGCACACAGGTCCGTCCATTCCCGCCCGATCCCCGCTGCCGCTGGCGGCGGCATGTCGACATTGATGCCGATCCCGATCACGACCGCGCAATCCCCGCCGACCTCTCCGGTCACGTCGATCAGGATCCCGGCGAGTTTCGCGCCGTCGACCAGTATGTCATTCGGCCACTTCAGGCCGGCCTGCTGGATACCCATCCCGCGCAGGCAGCGCATCAGTCCGATGCCCGTCACCAGGCTCAGCCCGCCCAGCGCTGCGGCGCCGGCCTCGGTGCGCCAGAGCAACGACAGGTAGAGATTCGCCGCGAAGGGAGACACCCATTGACGACCATGCCGGCCACGCCCGCTGTGTTGCATTTCAGCCATGCAAACCGAGCCGGAGTCCGCGCCCGCCAGCGCCTGTTCCCGCAACCAGTTGCTGGTCGAATCCAGCTGGTGAAACACGTCGATCTGGCCGAGCGCCGCACGGGTTGCCGGACGGACCGCCGACAGGACCTGCCCGGCATCGAGCAGTTCGCGCGGACGCGACAGCCGATAGCCCTTGCCGCGCACGACCTCGAAGTCGAGACCGGCCTCGCGCAGACCGCGCAGGTGTTTCCACACGGCCATTCGGCTGATGCCCAGTGACGCACCCAGCGCCTCACCGGAATGAAACTCGCCATCAGACAGGCGCTGCAGCAGGCGGTTACGCAATTGCATGTTCACCCCGGCCAGATGGCAGGACAGCCGGCTTGCTGTCATTCACAGGCAGGCACACGCAGGACGCCCGTGGACAGGCGGCATGCGATCCGGTTGGCTTCAGCATGGGTGCAGAGATTATCACACTGCAGGGACCGGCTATAGGCGGGAACGCCCTCAGCGCGCGATGCCGTAGATCACGTTGCTCGCAACCGAACCGACCAGCTGGTCAAGTGCGGCAGGATTATCGGTATCGACTTCCAGCAGGCCGGCAGTCATCAGCATCGCCAGTCCATGCATACTGGTCCAGGCCACCAACGCCAGTTCGCGCGACGCGCGCTGACGAAACACACCGGCCTGTATGCCCGACTCGATGATCGTCTGCAGCGCGGCAAAGGCATCCCTGCCCGGCGTGTCACCTGCCGCGTCAGCCGCGGGATCCAGCGTGCCGCCGAACATCAGCTGCGTGATCTCGGCATGGTTCACGGCCAGCTGCACGTAGGCGATGCCGGCCGCGACGAGTTGCTGTTCCGGTCCGTGCGGTACATTGGCCGCGGCGTCCGTCATGGCCGCGTGCAGTCGCTCGAAGCCACGCCGGGCCAGGGCCTGCAGCAACGCGGCCTTGTCCCTGAAGTGACGATACGGGGCGGTGTGACTGACGCCGGCCACCCGGGCGACCTCGCGCAGACTCAAGCCGCCAGTCCCGTGTTGAACTAACAGGCCCTCTGCAGCAGACAGCAGCGCGTTTCGCAGATCCCCGTGATGGTACCCGTCAGTGGTCGAATCATTGGGCATGGGTCACAGGATACGATCGAATGTTGACAGTGTCTACATTACATCGCCAATCTTGGTGGAAACCGGGGAAAAATCAGAAATAGTATTTATATTATAAATAGTTATGTAAATAGTACCTGCCCCGCCTGGTATGGCCCGGCCTGATGCTGCCACTGACGGGGCTGGTGATTGAGCGCCCCTGGGCCTGGGGCGAGCCTGCCTGTTGCAGATCAGGCCGTCAGGTTTTCATGAACCCGGTCTTCCTCACAGCGGCCCTCCCGGGCCGCTTGTTTATGCCGCACCGCTGCTGCACGTCACACCGGTACCGCCGAGACCACAATAACCGCGGGGATTCTTCGCCAGGTGCCAGGTACTGCTGGTGGTAGTCCTCGGCATAATAGAAGTCAGGCGCATCGATCACTTCAGTGGTGATTGCAGCGTAGCCGTGGTCCGCCAGCGCCTGCTGGTAGTCCTTCAGCGAAGCCAGGGCGGCAGCACGTTGCTGTTCGTCGAAGACATAGATACCGGATCGATACTGGGTACCCCGGTCGTTACCCTGGCGCATGCCCTGCGTCGGATCATGCGACTCCCAGAAGACAGTCAACAGCTGCGAGTAGCCAATTACGGACGGATCGAACACCACTCGCACGACCTCGTTATGCCCGGTCATGCCGCTACAGACCTCCTCGTAGGTCGGGTTGGGCGTCAGGCCGCCGGCATAGCCCGCGGCCGTGGTATAGACACCCGCGAGCTCCCAGAACTTCCGTTCCGCCCCCCAGAAGCAGCCCATGCCGAACAGGGCCTGCTGGAATCCGTCCGGAAACGGCGCCTCGAGCGGGTGCCCGTTGACGAAGTGCTTTGCCGTTACGGGCATCTTCCCGGCACGCCCCGGCAGGGCCTCGTGCGGGCCTGGCATGGTGGTCATTCCGGCCATTTAATCGCTCCTGTGCAGTCTGTATTTAAGGCAAATCATAGCACCGGTAGTTCCGGTCACTGCGGCACAAGCTGTATAATTATCGTATGCGCAGACAGAAACAACCCTATGTGGGCATCGACAAGGATACCGACGGCGGCATGACTGTAGCCGGGCGCATCATCCGCGATGCCTGGGCCTTTGGCATCATCCCCGAGAGCGAGACTTGTGCCGGCTGGAACACGCAGCGGTTCGAGGATCTGTGGACCAAAACCCTTGAGGAATGGGAGAAGTACGGTCACCAGGTCAATCAGCTACCGGACGACATCCGCGAGCGTTATCTGCGTATCCAGCGCGAGGCCTTTGACAATGCGCGCCAGGCAGGCTGGGATGCCAGTCTGAAGGATGACGACTGATCTGCCGGGTGATACCGCCGCTTGAAGGCGCGCGACCTGACAAGACCGCATACCCGATCATGACCACACTACCCGAGATCCACGTCGCCGTGGGTGTCATCACCCGTCCCGACGGCAGCGTACTGCTGGCCGAACGGCCGACCGGCAAGGCCATGGCGGGTTACTGGGAATTTCCCGGCGGCAAGGTCGAGCCCGGCGAGTCACCCCGGGACGCGCTGGCGCGCGAACTGCACGAGGAACTGTCCATCGACATCGGTAATGCACAGCCGTGGCTCACGCGTACCTTTCATTACCCGCATGCGACCGCTCACCTGCAGCTGTTTCGTGTCACCGAATGGGAGGGCGAGCCGCACGGGCGCGAGGACCAGCAGCTGAGCTGGCAGGATCCGCACCGCATCGGTGTCGAGCCGCTGCTACCCGCAAATCATGACATCATGAATGCCCTGCGTCTGCCGCCGGTATACGCCATCACGCAGGCAGGCAAGCTCGGCGTCGATGTCTTCATGGAGCGCCTGAAGGCTGCGTTGCTGGGCGGTATACGCCTGGTGCAGGTACGCGAGAAGGACATGGATGCGGCGAGCCTGCGGCGGGTTGCAGAAGATGTCATTGCCCTGTGCCACGCGCATGATGCACGGGTGCTGGTGAACGGCGATATCGGGCTTGCACGTGACACGGGCGCAGATGGCGTGCATCTGCAGACCGTCCAGTTCACAGCACGCGATACCCCGCCCGTGACGGACATGCTGTGGGCGGCCTCCTGCCATAACCGCGAGGAACTGCTGCAGGCGGTCCGACTGGGCGCGGATTTTGCCGTGCTCTCGCCGGTCCTGCCGACGCCGTCTCACCCGGGTGCGCCGGTACTGGGCTGGGAGGGTTTTGCCGCGGCCTGCAGAGACCTGCCGATGCCGGTATATGCCCTGGGCGGCATGCACACCGGCCTGCTGGACACCGCAATGGCCCACAATGCACACGGGATCGCCATGCTGAGTGGCATCTGGTAGCACGGCCACTCAGGCTTCGGATTTCGCTGTCTCGGCTTAATCGGTGTCAGAGCACATTTTTTTCTTATATAAGCAGTAATTGTGCTCTGACACCCTTTTACTGCCTGAATTAAAGGGGTCGAATTAACAGGTTAAAGGGGTCAGGTTAAAGGGGTCGGTGACAAATGAGACTGGTTCGTAAATAAAAGCTGGACTTGTTCGTCACCGACTCCATTAAGCTGGGGAACGCGGACCACAACTCAGCCGAATTCCGGAAGCGGAATAAAATCAATCGAGTCTGACCCCATTGATATTTCAATCGATCCTGATCGCATTGATTCTTCTGGAAAGATGCACCTGAATTATGCATACTGTGCAGCCCACACCCCGGCCGTGCGCATGTGCAACGGGCAGGTTCGATTCATCCACATTGCAAATATTGATAGTCCGGTCACCGGATACGGAGATTTGCGGTCCCTATGTTTACTTCTGCAGCCAATGTCGAGGAACTGATAAGCAACTTCCATCTTGACGGAGCCACGTTCCGTTACAGCAGCTTCGTTCCGCGACTCTACAACTATGTCAAATCACTGGGTTTCAAACCGGGCAAAATGCTCCCGTCACGCGCCTTTTGCTCCGACGAGAACCAGGGCTACCCCATCATTGTTATTACCAAGCACTTCGGCACTTTTCCTTTCAACCACGGCCGCGGTGGCGCCGTGGTCGCGACGGACCGGCACGCCCCTTATGCAGAGCACGGCGAGGGGCTGGTGATCATCCAGGCCAGCCATGTCGGCTACGAGCCAGAAGACAACCGCTTCGGCACGTATAGCAGGATACGCACCAAGGACAACCGCCACACCGCGTGCTGCGGCAAGCTTGCCGGCGTGCTGGACTGGTACCTGGAACAATATCGCATTGCGCAGTCCGACGTAATACTGGAAGACTGCAACGGCGAACTGTGTCTGCGCATTGACAACGGACTGCTGCGCGGCACGCGCAAGGAAGGCCTGTTTCTCCGGCTGAATCGCCTTGTCAGAGCCGATGTCGAAGGCAAGTATACCCCCGTGCACACCCACAGTACCTCCAAGAGTTTCTTCGCCAGCGAGGCGTTGCAGCGACAGCTGGCGGACCTGGTTCCCGCGCTCGATGAAGGACAGCGTGTGCCCATCGGGAACCACCTGAAGCCGGACATGTTTTACTATCGGCGCACGCTGGATGAGACGGTGGAGGGCCGCAACCATCAGGAATCGCACCTGATCTACCCGATGCCCTGGATCGTGACTTCACCATCGCCACTGCTGACAGCTGCACAGATCAATACCCAGATCGAGTTCGATCGTGCCCTGCGAACCCTCTCCCACGCACAGTGTTTTCGCGATAAATGCGTGTTCTACATATCCGGGTTGAATCTCGACATATCCCCGCAGCCCGACGATCCCTTCCCCACCACCAAGTTCGTACCGTGGGCGGCATTTCTCAGGGACAGGAAGGGGGGGCAGCGTATCATGGAACAGCCCGAGCTTGTTTCCGTATTGCGTGAACAGAGCGTGGAAAATCCCGACCAGATCGACCTGGATACGGCCATGCGTGGCATGTCGGAGGCCGAGTCGGTTGAGATCGTCGCGCAGGCTGCCGGGTAAAGCGCCAGACCGACTGTCGCCGATGGAATGAGCATGGCGCACCGCGCATCAACCGGTTTCGCCGTTTATGTATTCCATCGACAGGAGCAGGCAAACATGCGCAAATTCACTGCATTCATGTACCTTGCCTTTTCTGCACTGCTGCTCGCCTGCGGGCAGCAGGATCCAGGCAGTGCTATCGACCCCATGACTGGACGTGAATGCTTTGAGTCCCATCGCGTCGCCCTGCCACCCGGGACACAGTACGAAGGAATCGACAAAGTCACAAAGGAACTGATCACGATAAAAATCATGAGTGGAGTGGATGTAACTACATTGGAATGTCCGCTAAACAAGGATTAAAAGAGTACTGACCCCTTTTAATCTTTCCACCGCCCATTTATTTACATGATTACTTTTTCATTCATTGGCCGTACCGACCGGACCGAATACGGCAAGCTGCAGGGCATTAGCCCTGGTATCCTGGAAGTGCTTGGGCGGAATGTATTCCAGCAGGCCGAGGTTTTCCATGCGCTTGCGCGGCTGTTCACCGGCGCCGGCCACGTACACGGCCTTGCCCGCCCGCACCATGTCGAGGATGGCCTGTTCCAGCGCCAGGGCGGACGATACGCCGAGATGCTTCATATCGGTCATGTCGATGACGAGTGCCTCGCGTCCCTCGACCTCCGAGTTCTTGCGGCTGATGGCGCGCGAGGCACCGAAGATGATTGATCCGCGCATGTACAGCAACAGCACCTTGTTGCCGGCCTCCTGGAGCATGTCTTTCTCGTAGGGCGTCAACTCGATATCGGGGCTGTCAGGATCGGTCACCGCCTTCACATCGGCCGCCTGCAGCTCCGACAGGCGCATGACCGTCATCACGTTGGCGACGAACAGG
>CAMYKJ010000089.1 GCA_947258945.1 uncultured Ectothiorhodospiraceae bacterium | reverse complement strand
CTCCTCCCTTTGCACTGAGCAACACCAGGTCTGCCTGTTGTGAATCACTGATCAGGACAGCCCGACCGCGTTGACCCATATCAATCGGGCCTTTCAGTACCTTACCGCCGTTGTCCTTTACCAGGCTGGCAGCTGCATCTACATCGGCCACGGATACCGAGGGTATCCAGACCCCATCCCTGGGACGGCCATCTTCTGGTTCCACCTTCAGGATTCCGGCAATAAGTTTGCCGCTATGACGCACTACCGCGTACTGTCCCTGGTAATCAACCTGCCAACCAAACAACCCCTCGTAAAACTTCCCGGCCGTCAGAGGGTCCGGTGTCAGCAGATCATGCCAGATAAACTTGCCCGGATAGGTCTTGCCACTGGGGGTTTCAGTTATCGGGACTTGCGCCATTTCGACCCCGCCCTTCGACAGTCCACCGATATTGGCACAGCCACTCAGAAAAACTGCAACTGAAATTAAAACACCGACTAAACGCACTAATGATTGCATAGTATTCATCCATTCATGCCATGCCAGGAGCGTAACATCAGCCCAGGCATCGGACCAGACGTCTCGACATAAAACAGTGGTGACGATAACTGCGAACCAACGATCCACCGACCGCCGTCTCTTGGACGTTCAATCGCAGGACGCTAAATTCCTCTTTGAGTCGTTCTTGTCGTTAAACCTCTGACCATATAAGCCACGACTAAAGGTTCGAGTTGGGTCGTTCTAGGTCGTTAAGCGATTGTTTATATTAGCGGTTGGTGTAAGTCCGGAACGGGTCGTTTCCGGCCGTTTAGCATTCACTAATATAAACCGCTTTCTTTCCGGCTATCCCGATCAGCCCCGGCAGGCCGGCGTCAAGGAGGCAGAAGGTTGGGGATGGAGGACTGCAGCACTGGTACTACCACAAGGCGAGGTATTGTAAACCCATCATCTTTCCAACCGGGCCGCTTATTATCCCTGCAGGGGAAACCGGAGCCTGGTCCCGGTTTTTTTATCGCAACCTCAATCCACCGTTCGCTTTCTGAGGAGTTCCCGCTCAAGTATACCGATACAGCGGCCAATCAGCTGCGCCTGCACAGGAGTGAGTTCGGCAAAACGGGCACCGACCAGGTGGCGATCATGCGAGGGGACGGTTCTTGCGTGACATAATTCGACGCTGCAGTACAGCCAGCTCTCATCGGGCATCTCGAAGGCACATTCATACCAGCGGCGGGGCTTCAGGGCCGGTGTCTCGCCGGGCAGGATCATGCCCACGCCACCCTGCGACAGGTCATACATTTCCCCCTCGATTATGCTTTCATCACCCTTATCGATAATAACGCGCAATGACTGCGCAATGGGAATGTGTGCCCGGTAGTCCATGCGACGCTGGCGATATTCGAGTCGTGCGGGAAGGTGCACCCGGTAGGTGATCATACTGTCCTGGGCATCGACATCCTCCAGCATGGCGATGAAGCGAAAGTCGATACCATCCAGCTTGCCCGAGACCTGCAGGGTACCCACTTCCACAAACAGGTGATGGCCGCTGGATGGCAGCAGTTCATCCAGCAGGACAAACGGGCCGTTGACGCCCACGATGCTGGTGGTGTAGCGCTCGGGGTGACCGGGTACCACGACAGTGAGCAGACTGTGTTTCTTTGCCAGCCGGTCAAGCAAGCTTGCTACCCGCACCGGATCGGTTATCTTCTCGCCGTCGGATATCAACATATCAGAGCGGTTGCTTTCTGGTTTACTCATAGCCGTATGAATGAAGTTCTCGATATCCGTGTTTTACCAATATGACCGGCCGGTACGCCCCGAAGATCCGCGGCAGACATGCCGCGCTTGCTAATCGAATGGTGTACCGACAGCGAGTTCGAGCAGTTCATCCGCCCTGCCCCTGTTCACCGCGATCTCGACCAGCCCGTTCGAATTTTCATACCAGAACGCAGTCCCTTCCTGTATATCGGCAAAGGTGCGGGCGGACTTCAATGCATGGCCATTGACCGTCAGCACCCTGTCTGCCGCGACCGACCCGGCACGTGCACCGGTCATGGCATTGCCAAAGCGGTCAATGTAGACGATCCGCAGTAAATCGTCCGGCCAGTCCGGCCGCTCGAGTGATGCCGCATCAACCACCTCGCCCGGTGGCGCAAGTACGCGCGCCAGTCGCGCCGCGACCGGCGCAAACACATCACGGCCGTGAAAACTGGGTGAGGCTTCATCCCTGACCGGCAACTGCCAGCATTCAACCGCCTGCGCGCGTCGCGCAAGCAGCGCAAACAGGCCTTCGTTCGGTCCGACAAACCACTGGCCGGCGATCTTCACCACCACGCCCGGCCGCTCGCTGCCGACGCCCGGGTCGACCACGCACAGGAACACCGTCCCCGGGGGGAAACGTCTCGTGAAGGCAGGTAACAGGCAGGCAGCCGCCTGGATATCGAACGGCGGCAGGTCCGAAAACAGGTGGATAACCGTGACTGCCGGCGCCTGCCCATGCAACACGGCCTCGACCTGGCCCGTGTACGGGCCCTCCAGGCCAAAGTCGGTAAACAGGACGATCATGGGTTGTGCCGTTGTTGCATCGTTGCCGGGTTATGGAGCGTCATTACGGTGAGTAAGACGAACTAATCTTTAAAGGTAGTTGCCTGCCTGGGGATTGCTTTGCGTTGCCCGCAATGACAACCCGCATCAGGCACCGTGGTCCTTCGGGGCGAACATGGCAAACACCTCTGCGCCGGTCATGTTCTCCGTCTGGTTGGCAAAGTCATACCAGCCCGGCTTGGAATCGATGAAGACCTGGTGATCGAACACCGGCGTCCCGATCTCGTCAAACAGGCCAACCGGGATCATGTATTGCCCGCTATCCTTCAGACGGTAAAACAGGTGACTGCCGCAGCGGGCGCAGAAACCACGCTCGGCCCAGTCCGAGGAGGCATACACACCAACGGATTTCTCACCGACGAATTCGACATCCCTGCCGCAGTCGACGGCCAGCAGCGGTCCGCCGCCCCATTTACGGCACATACCGCAATGACAGGCACCGACGTGATTGTCACACGCGGCCGCGGTAAACCGTACGGCACCACACAAACAACCGCCCTTGCCCGCTGAATTGGTCATTTCGCACCTCCTTACGTTCGGGTAATGTCATGTACGGATTCGTCGATGAGCTCGAAGCCGGCACATGCCGTCTGCTTTTCGATAGTGACTTGTAACATGCAATACGCCGGCTGGGAAAACGGCTCATCGCCACAACTGCAGCCGCCCACGATCTCGGTAAAGAACACACCCACACGGGCCTGTACCGTCTGCCCGTTCTCGCGAGCGCTGATAACCGTGACGGCCAGGTCCGAGCCGTCGATCCGCCCGCCCGACCCGGTACCCCGCGATAACGGCAGGCAAGCGACTTCCAGTGCCTCGATCTCGTTTTTCAGCGTCTGGTCGAAGCGCGGTGTACCCCAGTCGAGCAACGCGCCGGCAAACCGGGGGCTGTTATTCTCTGTCATGTCGGTATGGCTGTCTGCAACCCTGGTTGCCTGATTATGGACCGCCTGTCGCGTCATTGCAGCCAGCCGCCGGTTGCCTGCAGGGGGGCCGGATGGCCCGGCTCACTGATCCAGACAGCCAGCCCGAGGCGACTGGTGCCCCGTCCGTCGAAGTCGGGCAGCGCTACCCGCCACTCTCCGTTCGCCGACGGGTGAGCCACGTGCGCCAGTGACACGAATTCCTGCCGCAGGGTGCTGTTGCGGTTCTCGCCGCGCAACACGTCGGTCTCGATACCGAAGCCGAGGATGGCGATATTCAGCTGCAATGGTTTGTCCGTGTCCGGGAAGTGTGCCGCCAGCTGACCGTCCTCCACGCGGACCACGAGGTTGCCCGATCGCTTGCGGCTGGCGCGCGGCCCCATGCGCCAGGTCCAGCCGCGCCACTCACGGCCGTTGGTGAAGAAGCCCGGCGTGTACACCGTGCGGGCATGGCCGGCCCGCGCATAATCCCGCTGACGTTCACCATTCGCTGTGGTCGCATAAGGGTCTTTCCAGCCAATGTAGTCCCAGTAGTCGACGTGAAAGGCAACCGGGACGATCGACTGCCACAGCGCATCATCCGCCACGTAGTCGTTCAGCCAGCGCTCGGCCGGCGGGCAGCTGCTGCAACCCTGCGAGGTATACAACTCGAGCAGCGTGACCTGCCGTTCACCGCTGTCCATGACGAGAGAAACGGCCTGCACCGGCAGCGTGATGAGCGCAAACAGCAAACAGATTGTCAGACGTGACATGGTGTACCCCACTCTAATCGGGTCAGGCGCGGACTGACGGCATGCAGTCATGTCGAAAGGCGCGACAGTTGGCGTATACTCAGCCTGACTGTCATCATCCCCCAGAGTTCAACATCATGAAAGCTACCGCAGAACTGCAGGTCATCCCGCTCGGCGCCGGTGTCTCGGTGCGCGACGAGGTCGCGCACATCGTCGGACTGCTGGCTGA
>CAMYKJ010000088.1 GCA_947258945.1 uncultured Ectothiorhodospiraceae bacterium | reverse complement strand
GTGGTACTCGTCATAGAAATCCTGAACGGACGCCAGTATGTTGGCAATTACATTCAGCAACACCAGCGTGACGATGACCAGTGTTATCAGTCGTGCAATGCGGGGGGAGCCAGGTACAGGTTCCAGTACCTGAAATATATGTCTGCGTAGTGTCATGACTTCGCTCAGCTATCCATGCTTCACGATAATGATCGGCAGGACAGCGCCAATACTGCAGCCATAGTGGCTATGCAGGTACTGATTTGAAGGATATTTGCTGGCAGAGGACTGGCGGGACAGGGATGCAATGGCCTTGCCGGCCGGATTGCGAACGATCAGCCTGGATGGCTCTTGGATCCAGTAATGTATACAAGGGTGGATTGGCAAACAGGCATTTATCCAATCAATTACAGATAGTTATATTGTATTTCTTTGCTATATTATATGAATCTAAACCTTTCTTTGCATAGCATGCCAGCGAACGTCTTGTTCCGACTGCCAGCTCAACCGGTCATTCAATAATGACAAAGACCGTCACTACGAGGAAATGCAACTGGATACCCGGAAAACAGGCGAGTTATGGTTCCTTTAGGGTTTTTACACGGAGCAGCAAGATGTTAGTCAGGCTAATGCCAGTGTTGCTTGGCGTGGGGCTGTTGGCAGCTGTCGCCTCACCGGTGACGGCTACGGATATTAGCGAATATCGCCAGTGGATTGCGGCCATGAAGACCCATCCGCGCGGACCCTTCAAGGAACTCCGCTGGTTCTGCAATGACGGTAGCATTCTGCCACCGAAGGAATACGCCTGTGTCGAACATGGCGGCGGCCATCAACACGGCGCCTGGAGCCAACAAAAGCAACCTGATTTTCTGGACAGTTACAACCAGTTGTTGATCGAAAAATATCTGGTCGCGGCCGATGCCGGCTGGATACTGCGGCGTGCCCTGTTCTACCGAGGCGCAATCCAGGAGGAGGGCGAACGCAAGGGTGCTCGCGAACTGTTGATCGCCCTGTGTGCGCAACCTGAATGGAATCACTTGCGCTACCCCGCCCTGCGTATCGGAGCCGACCTGCTTCCCCACGGCAAGGACACCGCCTCGGTCTGGAAGGTACGCCAGTTGTCGTCTTCCCTGGCCGATGAGGACCCCGACTTCATAGAATTGCGTGGCAAGATCCACGGTACGCCGACGGCCGATGATGCCCGGCTGGTACGTGACTATGCGGAAGGGGTAAGCGCCCCGGAGCTGCAGGAGAAATACGCAGATCTGGCCCGCGAGATCGACCGTATCTACCTGACGATGCCATTGTCGCGCAGACTGCAACAGGAGGCCCTGGTCTATTCGCGCGGGCCCTGGTTGCAGGAGCTGTTGCGCAATGCCGCGCAAACCCTGGCGGAGGATACCTCCATACTTCACCAGTACCAGACGACGGCCCGCTTGCTGGCCGACCTGCGCGAGGCGCTGCCGCGGGTCATCGACCCCGGCGCCCGATTGCGGGTACTGGACCTGAGCCTGGTGGTGGAAACAGAGAATTTCAGCGCCGGCACCATGCTACGGCAACAATTGGCGCAGGCCACCCGGGAGCAGCGGATTGAATGGCTGTCAGCTGCCGTGAACGCGGGCTACGGTTACGGGGTCATCAATCAGCGTGGCTACCGGGAACTCCGCAAAACCCTGGATACACTGATGCAGCCGACACTGCCACTGGTCGACTACTTGCAGGCGCTGGGTGACCTGGCACGCGTCCCCGGCTGGGCAACAGAGGGCCTGCGCTTCCAGTTCTACGCGGCCATGCAAAAACTGGCGGAGATAGAACCACTGGCCCTGCGTTTTATCCAGGACCAGTTGCGGAACAGTCCCTTGCTGTTCTATTCAGAGGTACTCAATAGCCTGTTGCAGGATGCAAATCGCATTGCCGGCGTCCGCCATCGATTGTTTGGCGAGGACCTCGGTGTCGGCTTCCGCGCACTCAATCCGGGCCTGGCGCGGGGCGTGCTGCATGCCAGCCCCGATGTGGATGCCCATGCCGATTTTTCATCCGATGGTATCTATCTGTTGCCGGAAACCATTGCCGAACTGCCGCCGGTGGCGGGTATCATGACGGCCGGTGAGGGCAATCCGCTGTCACACGTGCAATTGCTGGCACGCAATCTGGGGATACCCAATGTCGGTGTGGATGCTGATATTCAGGACGTGATTCGTGCCCATGACGGCCAGCGTGTGGTGCTGGCCGTCAGTCCCGCCGGCCTGGTTGAACTGGAGCCGGACGGGCCGCAGTGGGATGCGGAATTTGGTGAGGCAGCGGTCGACAGCGGCACCGTGATTCGTTCCGACCTGGAAAAACTGGATCTGTCGGTCACGGCGTTTCTGGGTCTTGAAACGCTGCGCGCCAGCGATTCCGGACGGGTGGTCGGCCCGAAGGCCGCCAAGCTGGGTGAACTGCGGCATGCGTTTCCGGAGGCGGTGGCACCCGGGGTGGCCATCCCCTTCGGCGTGTTTCGTGAAACTGTCCTCGACAAGCCCTACGGGGACTCCGGCAGGACTGTCTTTGAGTGGATGGTCGAGCAGAATCGCCACATGCAGTCGTTGCCGGAGGACTCGGTACAGCGCCGGGAGTTTACCGAACGCTTTCGCACCGAGCTGTATGACCTGGTTCTGGCTGCAAGGCTCGACAGCGACTTCCGGTCGCGCTTGCGAGAGGCCATGGTTGCGGCCTTCGGAACCGCTGATGAGGTTGGTGTGTTCGTCCGGTCCGACACCAATGTCGAGGATCTGCCCGGTTTTACCGGTGCCGGTCTGAACCTGACCGTGCCCAACGTGGTCGGATTCGAGAATATTCTTGCCGCGATACCGCGGGTGTGGGCCTCGCCGTTTACGGCACGTGCATTTGCCTGGCGGCAGGCGCACATGGAGGCGCCCGAGCATGTCTACCCGGCCATCCTGCTAATGCAATCCGTGCCGAACGACAAGTCCGGGGTGATGGTGACCCGTGATCTCGATAGCGGTGCGCCGCATATACTTTCGGTGGCCGTCAATGAAGGTGTCGGTGGTGCGGTGGAGGGTCAGTCGGCAGAATCCCTGCGCATCGATACCCGCGATGGTTCGGTCCGGCTGCTGGCGATGGCGACCGCGCCCTGGCGGCGCAATCCCGTGCCCGGCGGCGGCGTAGAGAAGGTACCCGCCAGTGGCAGCGACACGGTCCTGCATCCGGCCGAGATCAAACGGCTTATCACTTTTGCCGGTGAACTGCCGCAGCGATTTCCCTCGATACTGGATGACGCGGGCAAGCCGGCGCCGGCGGACGTTGAATTCGGTTTTCTCGATGGAAGGCTGCAGCTGTTCCAGATTCGCCCCTTCCTCGAAAGCCGCCGGGCCCGTGGCAGCCGTTACCTGAACCGGATGGACGCAACACTGGGCGCCACCCTCAGCCAGACAGTCAACCTGCGCAAGGTGCCGCAATGATTGCCCGGCTTGCGCTGCTGCTGGTCCTCGCCGCGGCCCCGGTCTTGTCCGGCGCCTGGCCCCTTGACGGCTATCCCGAGACCGGCATCCGACGGGTGGAAGGCGAGCGTCTGATCAACGAGGGCGTCATCAGTGGCAGGCAGCAGCCGGCGGGTGGCAGGCTGACGACGGCGCAAGTGGACTTGCGGTTGCTGGATTACAGGGACATGGAACTGCCCGCGCCGGACCCCGCGTTCACCCGGCAGATTGTAAAGCTGCTGGGCAGCAATGCGGGGCGCTATGGGCTGGCGATCCTGGATATCAGTGACCCGGGCAAGCCCCGTTATGCCGAACACCGCGGCAACTACCGGCAGAACGTCGGCAGTGTCGGCAAGCTGCTGGTGGCACTGGGTCTGTTCCAGGCACTGGCCGATGCCTGGCCGGATGATCTGGCGAAGCGCACGCAGGTTCTGAAAGACACCCGGGTGACGGCCGACGAATTCAGTCACTGGGACCACCACAAGATTCGCGTGTTCGATGTGGCGGCACAGACGTTCACCCGGCGCAAAATGAAGGACGGCGACCAGGGCTCGCTGTGGGAGTACCTCGACTGGGCCTTGTCCGCGAGCGCCAATTCAGCGGCCGCGATGAGCATGCGCGAGGCGCTGCTGCTGCGCCAGTATGGCAGGGACTATCCGCCCCCCGCAGCTGAAATCCAGCGGTTCTTCAACGAGACGCCGAAGCAGGAACTGACAACGCTGTTCCAGCAGACCTTTTTCGAGCCGGTGATTCGCAATGGCCTTGACCTGGAACAGTTGCGCCAGGGCAGCTTCTTTACCCGGACCGGCAAGCACAAGGTCCCGGGTGGTGGCAACAGCTACGGGACTGCCCGGGAACTGGCGAAGTATGCCTTGCGCATGGAGCAGGGGAGGCTGGTGGACGAGTACTCCAGTCGCCAGATCAAGCGCCTGCTCTACATGACCGAACGGCGTATCCGCTATGCCTCCTCACCGGCGCTGCGGGATTCGGCGGTGTATTTCAAGTCGGGCTCCCTCTACAGTTGCAGGGAAGAGCCGGACTTCAAGTGCGGCAAATACATGGGGAATAAAATAAACTACATGAACTCGCTGGCGATCATCGAAAGCAACACGGCCGGCCGGCAGCTGGACTATATCGTTGCCCTGATTTCCAATGTGCTGCGGGTGAACTCGGCGGTCGACCACCAGACACTGGGTACGCGCATCCACCGGCTCATGGAACGTGCACACCCGGTGCCAGAGCCGGATGCGAAGGCAACAGCGGAGTCCGTCGTGCACCCCTGACGCCTGGCAGAAACCGTCGGGCTCTAGGCGCGTTTCTTGTCCGTATCACGGCATCGAGCGCCGCAACAGCATTTTCAGTTCACTGATGATCTCACTCAGGTGACGCGTGCCCTGGCGGCTTTCCTCGCTAATCCCCAGACGCTGCACCAGCAGGGCGTAGAGGTCGGTCGGCAGCACGTTTTCCAGGTATTCCAGTGCGGTACCGCGCAGATTGGCATCGGTGCTAATAGCCGCCTGCATGGAGATGTGCACGGCATCCGGATCCAGCGTCAGCGCCAGCAGGGTGAACACATGTTCCAGGTTCTGGTGGATGATCGGTATCTCGGGCTTGCCTACCGGGGGATCGCCGATGTTCAAGTGCAGATTATGGGAATCCCATTCACGCATGCGCGCCAGCGCCCGCGCACAACTGAAGCGTACGTTAAAGCAGGTATCCACCAGGCCAAGCAACAGGCCTTCAATGGCGCGCGGACTGTCGCTGGCCTCCAGCACCCCGGGGATGCGCTGCCGGGCCCGCAGCGGCACATCAGGGTCCAGCAAGGCATCGGTCAGCTGACCGGTGATTCGTGGTGCCAGCCAGCGCAGTTCGATCCTGACCTCTTCGGCAACCTCGTCGTTGGCCAGCAACGGGATCAGGTACGGGGTGAGATGAATATCCATTAACGCGCTGTTCAGGGCATAGCGGATGAGACCCGTGTCATTCGAGCAGAAATCTTTCACCGTCTGTGCATGGCGGTCGATTTCTTTTTTCGCGCGCCCCTTTACGGTGCCCCGGTCCCCCGAGCTGCGCTCCTGCATCGCTTCGATCTTAGACTGCAGGTACTCGCGCTCGGAATAGGCGCTGGACTCGGCCAGGATCTGCTGGGTGGTGGCGTCGACGATGTCATGTTCCTCGATGCGGACCACGCCCTTGCGCAGGCTGTGTGCCAGCTGGTTGATGTAGCCACGGTTCAGGCGTGTGACGACCAGCAGGACCAGCAATGCAACCAGCACTGCGCAGGCCGTGACAACGGCCGTCGGCAAAGCCGGCATCAGCAGCAACAGCAGCAGGATCAGGCCACTGCCAAGCAGGTCGCCGACACGGTCGCTCGCGACATCGATGATTGTCTTTGTCGGTCGCTTCTTGTGCGGCGGCAGCGGGGTGTATAGCAGTTCAAAG
>CAMYKJ010000087.1 GCA_947258945.1 uncultured Ectothiorhodospiraceae bacterium | reverse complement strand
CATGTCATCGAACAATCCAGTCGGGCACACTGAAAAACTCACCTTCAGCGGCAAGGGGGGCGAATATTTCCGTATATGGATCGTCAACCTCGCGCTGAGTATCCTGACACTCGGTATATATTCTGCCTGGGCCAAGGTCAGACGGCTCAAGTACTTCTACCAGAACACCCGGCTTGCCGACAGCAGCTTCGATTTCCATGGCGACCCCCTCGCCATTCTGAAAGGCCGGGTCATCGCAGTCATCCTGCTACTGGCCTATAATTTCTCCGGGATGATTTCACCCCAGGCTGCACTGGTGACCTTTGCGCTGCTGGTGCTGGTATTTCCCTGGCTAATCGTGCGCTCGCTGCGCTTCAAGCTGCATAACAGCAGTTATCGGGGCCTGCGTTTTTCGTTCCGCGGCACCAACCGCAATGGTTATGTGACTTTTCTTCTGTTTCCGTTATTGGCCCTGGTTACCCTCTACCTGCTGACACCTCTTGCTCACCAGCGCATCAAGCGGTTCCAGCACACTAATAGCTGGTACGGAAACAGTCAGTTTGCCTTTAACGCAGGCAGTGGTGCATTTTTCGCCCTCTATGGAAAAATGCTCCTGATGGCAATAGTCCTTATCGCCCTCGCAGCAGGAGGCGCCGCCCTGATGCAACCGGCTGCCTTTACAGCGATAGGTGCCGAGCAGAGTGAGGAAGCGATGGCACAGCTGGTGTCGTCCATACTCGGCTTCATGCTCGTCGTTTACCTGCTGCTGTTCGTGCTGCTGGGCCCGTGGTTTGCTGCTCGCATGCAGAATCTCGTATGGAACAATACCACGCTTGAACGGCACTCCTTCGCCAGTAATGTACAGGCGCGCGGACTGCTGTGGATCTACCTTTCCAATTTCATCGGCATCCTGCTGACTCTGGGGCTGTACAAACCGTTTGCGGATATCCGGGTAGCGCGCTACCGACTGGAGCACATGGCATTTGCGCCGGTTGGCGACATGGACGCATTCATGGCCGACCAGCAACAGGCACCCACTGCCACCGGCGAGGAAGCGGCCGACCTCTTCGATTTCGACATCTCTTTCTAGGTGGACGAGGTCCGGGCCAGTTATTACGACGGACTGACTGCGCGCTCACAGCCTGTCAGGCTGTCGTTACACGGCAAGCTGCTGACTGTCAGCGGTGATTTCCTGACCCGCCATGAACCACTTTCTTCCCTGGAGATTTCCGAACCCATGGGAGACGCACCGCGCATCGTCCGGTTTGCCGACGGCGCCCATTGCGAGGTAATTGATCACACTGCATTTGCACGACTCCTGCGCGATGCCGGTATCAGCGACGGCCTGGTGGTGCGCATGCAGGCGCGCTGGCAGTGGGCAGTGATCGCTGTCTTGCTGACCGTCATCACTGCAGCCGCGGGTTACCGCTGGGGCCTGCCGGCCACAGCCGACTGGATTGCCGGACGCCTGCCAGACAGCATGCTGGCGGGCATGGGCGAGACTACGCTGGAGATACTCGACGAACACGTCTTCGGACCCAGCCAGCTCTCCTCGAAACGGCAGGAAGGAATCGTACGGGCATTCGCCCGACTTCGGGTGCCGACCGGCAGCCTGCCTGCCTACCGTATCGAATTCCGCGACGGCGGCCGGATCGGCGCCAATGCATTTGCCCTGCCCGACGGCACCATCATCGTTACCGACCAGCTGGCGGAGATTGCCGGGGACGATGAGGAGATACTCGGCGTGCTGACCCACGAGGCCGGGCACCTCGAGCGTCGTCACAGCCTGCGCATGCTGATACAGGGTTCAATTGTCGGCTTCGTGGTGGGCTGGTACCTGGGCGATGTCAGCAGCGTCGCGGCCGGCCTGCCGAGTGCGATTCTGCAGGCGCGTTATTCGCGCGAATTCGAGCGCGAGGCAGACCGTTTCGCCATGCAGATGCTGGAACTGAATGATATCCCGCCGGTGGCGCTTGCGCGGATCCTGCAACGCATGCAGGCGGACATGCATTGTGCAATTTCGGGTGACACTCCCGGAAATCCGTTTGGTGACTATCTGGGCAGCCATCCAGCCACGAGCGAACGCATCAGCATCCTGGGAGGAGATCAGGCACTGGTTGCCGAAATCGTGGACAGTGCATGCATAACCCCGCTGGATGATGCCGGGATTGAAGAAATGATGCTAGGCAGCTGGGTCATTTCACCAGACGATCCCGACCATGAATACGGGGGTGTGATCGGTGAATACAGGGCCGACGGGACCAAGCAGACGGTATTTTACGAAACGAACAAATGCGGAAACAGGGTAGCCACCACGCAATCCAGATGGTGGATCGAGAACGGCTACCTGTACACACAGGTGGAAACGAGCGATCGTCCCGATGTTTTCGACGAAGGCGAGTTGTTTAAAGATCGTGTTGTTTCGATAGACAGCAGGCAGGCCGTGCTGTTCAGCGAGGATGGCTACCGGCTCTACAGGACGAGGAGTAATCGCTGCCTGAACGAATGACAGGACAAGATCCGTCGTATTTGCATACCCCCTCCGCCAGCAGGGCTGTCTCAAACAACTGTATTGCGCAGTTCACCCACCCCGGTGACTTCAACCACCATCTCGTCACCGGCATGCAGGTATTTCGGGGGTGAAAATCCCATGCCGACACCAGCCGGCGTACCGGTTGCGATGATGTCGCCCGGCAGCAGTGTCATGCCGGCAGACAGCACTTCAATAATCGTCGGCACGTCAAAGATCAACTGGTCAAACGTTGCACACTGTCGCAATTCGCCATTCACCGTGCAGCGTATCTCGATGTCTGCCGGCGCCGGCATCGCACTGCGATGCACCACTACCGGCCCCAT
Source organism: uncultured Ectothiorhodospiraceae bacterium (assembly GCA_947258945.1). GTDB lineage: Bacteria > Pseudomonadota > Gammaproteobacteria > UBA9214 > UBA9214 > UBA9214. The sequence goes on along the minus strand of CAMYKJ010000087.1, from coordinate 1,643 downwards.
GGGTGCGAAACCGTCCAGACTTTTGGCCCGAAACCATTGCAGGTGGTCTTTCTGCAGATCGCGCGCGGAGATGTCGTTGCAGGCGGTATAGCCGAACACATGCCGCCAGGCCCGGTCCGCGGGGATATCGCGGCCGCCGGTGCCGATGATCAGCGCGAGCTCCGCCTCGTAGTCCAGCTTGCAGGTCAGTTCCGGATAGGCCGGCACCGGCGCCCCGGGGCCAATGACGGCCGTGGTCGCCTTGGTGAAGATAATCGGGCTGGTCGGCGCCTTGTCAGACACCTTCATCTTCGCCGCCACTTCACGGGCATGGTCCAGGTAGTTCTTGCCGAGACACAGGATATTCCGGCGCGGCACGGGAATCGGTGCGCATGGCCGGACCTCGTTATACGGACGGCACGCATCACCCTGAACGACCGCCCTGCTGGCCAGTTCCCAGGCACGCGTTGCGGCCTCGTCACCGGCCTCGATCAGTCTCTCCAGCGTGCCGGCCGGCGCGGTCGCCTGGAGTATCGCGGCGGCCGCCGGCAGGTCGACCACGGTGTCATTGACCAGCGCACCCAGCTGGCCGTTTTCAAGTGTCAGGAATTTCATGGCATCCAGTGAATATTTATTTTCGCATTATCAATGCAAACGCTGATCAGTACGTGCAACGTCGCTGCTTGACGCAATGGCACCGGGCACACAAATATTTTTGGTGCAGGAAAGGCGTGCGTATCTTTGCGTCCTGGCGTTTGATTATTTAATAACCTGTCAGTGAAAAATACCGGTGCCGGTATCAACTGAACGTATCGCACTTCCCGGCATCACCGTGTTCGATACCCCGTTTGAACCAGCGCACGCGCTGCTCGGAGGTGCCATGGGTAAAGGACTCCGGGACCACATACCCCTGGGACTGTTTCTGCAAGCGGTCATCGCCGATCGCCGTGGCGGCATTCAGCGCCTCTTCGATATCACCGCGCTCCAGCACCTGGCGGCTGCGGTCGGCATGGTTGCCCCACAGGCCCGCGTAACAATCGGCCTGCAATTCCTGTTTCACAGTCAGCGCATTGGCAGCAGACTTGCCCAGCCCCTGTTGCGCCTGGCGCACCTGCTTGCTGGTCCCCAGCAGTGTCTGTACATGGTGGCCGACTTCATGGGCAATCACGTAGGCCTGGGCAAAATCGCCGGGGGCGCCGTGGCGCCGCCTGAGGTCACTAAAAAATGACAGATCGATATACACCTTCCGGTCGGCAGGGCAATAGAACGGGCCCATGGCCGCACTGGCCATGCCACAGGCCGAACGGACCGAGCCGGAAAACAGCACCAGCTTCGGTTCTTCATAGGTACGGCCGGCGCTGCTGAATATTTCGCGCCAGGTATCCTCGGTATCCGCCAGCACCACGGAGACGAAATCCGCCAGCTCCGCTTCTTCGGGTGTCGGCTGGTAATCCGTCTCCGTGGCTGTCGACGGACCGAGTCCCTGCTGCAACTGCAGCAGTACGGAGGGATCGATACCGAGAAAATAGCCAAGCGCCAGGGCCACCACGATTGTGCCGATGCCGCCCTTGAACGCACCGCCACGCAGACGCTGCCCGCGACGGTCTTCAATGTTCGAGCTTCTCCGGCCCTTTCTCCAGCGCATGATAAACCCTTCTGCAACA
>CAMYKJ010000086.1 GCA_947258945.1 uncultured Ectothiorhodospiraceae bacterium | reverse complement strand
GTAATGTGTAACAGGCCATCGATGCCGCCCAGGTCGACGAACACACCGTAGTCGGTAAGGTTCTTGACGATTCCCTTGGCGGTCATGCCCTCTTCCAGATTGGCCAGCAGCGCCTCGCGCTCCTCGCTGAACTCTGTCTCCACGACGGCGCGGCGCGATACCACAACGTTGTTGCGACGCTTGTCCAGCTTGATGACCTTGAATTCGAGTTCCTTGCCCTCGAGGAATACCGGGTCGCGCACCGGGCGCACATCGACCAGTGAACCCGGCAGGAATGCGCGGATATCATCGATATCAACCGTGAAGCCGCCCTTGACCTTGCCGCTGATCATGCCCTTGACGATGTCCTCGTTTTCAAAGGCCGTTTCAAGGTGGCGCCATACCTGGTCGCGTTTTGCCTTTTCGCGCGAGAGTTTGGTTTCGCCGAAACCGTCTTCGACCGCCTCGAGTGTCACTTCGACCTGATCACCGACCTCGACTTCGATCTCACCGGAGGCGTTTTTGAATTCCTCGATGGGAATCACGCCTTCTGATTTCAACCCTGCATGCACGATGACAGTATCTGATTGAATATCAACAACAGTTCCGGTAACCACTGCGCCCCGGTTCATCTCCTGGTGGGCGAGGCTCTCCTCAAACATTTCAGCAAAACTTTGGCTCATGGGAATATTTATCCTGGTACCGCCTGGCGGTCCGTGTGTTTCAGCCGCAATGCCTGGCGGCACTGACGGGTCAATTAAAAGAACAGGCCGATGTCATGCGGCCTGGCTAGCGAAATATTATACGTGTATCTAATTAATTGTAAACGGAATTTAGAGCTTATCCCGGACCAGTTCCAGAACGCTGGCCAGGGTCTGGGCCTCGCCCTCGTCACTGTTGTCCAGGCAGATGGCATCCGCCGCCGGTTTCAGCGGCGCCGTCTGCCGGGTTGAGTCGCGCCGGTCGCGCGCCTCGACCTCCTGCCTGAGCGTCGCGAGATCGGCCTCTTTTCCTATTTCTTTCAATTGCTTATATCGCCTTTCCGCGCGGACCCCGGGGCGCGCGGTGAGGAACAGCTTGAGGTCTGCGTCCGGGAAAACCACCGTACCCATGTCGCGGCCATCGGCGACCAGCCCGGGCGGCTGCCGGCAGTGGCGCTGCCAGTCGAGCAAGGCGGTGCGCACCGCCGGCAGGACGGCCAGCTTCGAGGCCGCCTTGCCGGCGGCCTCGGTGCGCAGGTCGGCATTGATATCCCGGCCATCCAGCAGCACGGCCGGACTGTCCGCTGCCGGCAACCGGCAGGTTGTCGACAGGCGTCCGGCCAGTGCGACCAGCGCAGCCTCGTCGTCCAGCGACACACCGTCACGCAGTGCGGCATAGGCCAGCACCCGGTAGAGGCTGCCGCTGTCGAGATAATGCCAGCCAAGCCGGGACGCCAGCGTGCGGCTGATGGCGCCCTTGCCGGAACCGCTGGGACCGTCGATGGTAATGACAGGTACAGACATTGATTTAGCCAGTCATTGTGGAGTGCGTTTCATGTGGCAGGCACGGTGCGCGGAGCGCACCCTACACATTCTCAATCGCCAGTCCGGCATTCGCAGCCAGTTCGACAAAACCGGGAAACGACGTATTGACGTTCGCACAATCGCGGATCTCTATTTCACCGTGTGCGCGCAACGCGGCCATTGCAAATGCCATGGCAATTCGGTGGTCGCCATGGCTGTCGATAGTGCCGCCGTCGATTGCGCCGCCGTCGATGATCATGCCATCGGGTGTGGCCTCGGCCGCAACACCCAGCGCACACAGACCATCGGCCATTACCTGGATACGGTCGCTTTCCTTGACGCGCAACTCGGCAGCACCGCTCAACACCGTGCGCCCCTCGGCACAGGCGGCGGCAATGAAAATTACCGGGAATTCATCGATCGCCAGCGGCACCAGCTCCGGCGGAATCTCGATCCCCGCAAGACTTGCGAACTGTACATGCAGGTCAGCCACCGGTTCACCGCCGACATCCCGTTCGTTGTCGACCTCGATGTGTGCACCCATCATGCGCAGGATGTCGATGACACCGGTACGCGTCGGGTTCATACCGACATGCTGCAACACCAGGTCGGAACCGGGTGCGATACTGGCACCGACCAGGAAAAATGCCGCCGAGGAAATATCAGCCGGGACATCGATGTCGATCCCGTGCAGGTCATGCCCGCCGTCGAGACACACCCAGCCGTCCTCGTGCGCGACCGGGTAACCCATGCCACGCAGCATGCGCTCGGTATGATCGCGCGTCGGCGCCGGCTCGCTGACGCAGGTGCGCCCGTCGGCATACAGGCCTGCCAGCAACAGACTGGACTTCACCTGGGCACTGGCGACCGGCATGGCATATTTTATGCCATGCAGTTGCTGTCCGCCGTGGATCGTCAGCGGCGCGGTGTCGTCCACGGTGGATTCGATGCGGGCGCCCATGTCCGACAACGGGGACGTTACGCGTTTCATCGGCCGACCCGACAGCGATGCATCGCCGGTCAGGGTGACATCGAAGGACTGGCCCGCAAGCAGCCCCGACAGCAGACGCATGGAGGTACCCGAGTTGCCCAGATACAGCGGGCCGTCCGGTGCACGCAGGCCATGCAGGCCAACGCCGTTGACCACTACCCGGCCGTCGTCGGGTCCCTCGATGGCGACGCCCATGGCGCGGAACGCGGCCAGCGCGTCGCCAGGCTGTCGGCGCCTTCCAGGAAGCCGCTGATCCGGGTCACGCCGTCGGCCAGCGAGCCGAGCATGATGGAACGGTGCGAAATGGACTTGTCGCCCGGCACGCGCAGCTGTCCCGACAGGCTGCCGCCCGAACCTGTCCTGAAGCGAACGTCAGCCATCATTCACTCTCCGCCAGATGCGTATTCGCAAAACCGTCGCGCGCCTGCTTGGCCGCCGTGAAGATCTCCTGCAGTTTGTCACTGTCGTGGTCCCTGACCGCGTCAGCCAGCACCTGCAGGTCGGTTGAGAAGCGTTCAATCATGGCCAGGATGGCATCGGCATTGGCCAGGCAGATGTCACGCCACATGTCCGGATCACTGGATGCGATGCGGGTGAAGTCACGAAAGCCGCCGGCGGCATATTCGAAGATTTCGCGCTTGTCATGCAGGCGTGCCAGGCTCTCGACCAGCGCAAAGGCCAGCACATGCGGCAAGTGGCTGGTAGCGGCCAGCACTTCGTCGTGGTGTACCGGGTCCATCTCGGTCACCGTGGCGCCGGTGGCTTCCCACATGGCACGCACACGCGCGATCGCCCCGCCATCGGTGCGCGGTAACGGCGTCAGGATCACGCGGCGGTCGCGGTACAGGTCCGGGATGGAGGCAGCGACACCGCTGCGTTCGATACCCGCAATCGGGTGACCCGGCACGAATTGCGCGGGCACCTGGCCAAACGCCTGTTCCGCGGCCGCAATGACACTGCCCTTGGCGCTGCCGCCATCCGTCAGCACGGCACTGTCGGACAGGCTGTCTTTCAGGGCGCTGAATACGGCCGCCATGGCACCGACCGGTACCGACACGAATACCATGTCGGCATCCTTCACGGCCGCGGCGATATCCGTTTCATAGCGGTCGATGACACCGAGGTCCACGGCCTGCTGCAGGTGTGCCGGATCGCGGCCGGCACCGACGATCTCCTCACAGGCCCCCGCCTGGCGCAACGCCCGCGCCAGCGAACCGCCGATCAGGCCTACACCGATAATACAGAGCCGTTGAATCACAGGACCTTTCCCAGCGCAGCCAGGCAGCGCGCATTTTCCTCACTACTGCCTACTGTTATACGCAAGTGATTCGGCATTGCATAGTTCGCTATCGGGCGCACGATGACACCCTCGCGCAACAGGGCGGCATACACTTCTGCAGCGGAGCGGCCGGTATCGACCGCGACAAAATTGCCGACCGTATCGATCCAGGACAGATCGAGTGCACTGAACCCGTCCAGCAGCTGGCGCAACCCTTCGCGGTTACGGCTGACGCTGCTGGCCAGGTATGCGTCATCATCGAGCGCCGCCAGTGCGGCCGCCTGCGCGACCAGGTTCACGTTGAACGGCTGGCGCACGCGATTCAGCAGCCCCGCCACGTCCGGGTGGGACAGCGCATAACCCACGCGCAGGCCCGCCAGGCCATAGGCCTTGGAAAAAGTCCTCGTCACGATCAGGTTGGGAAACCGCTCCAGCCACTGCGTGGTATCCGGGTAGGCCGGCTCGCCGACATATTCGAAATAGGCCTCGTCGACCACCACCATGACATGCGCCGGCATGGCGGCTATGAAATTCTCCAGCGCGTCCGTCGCCAGCCAGCCACCGGTCGGGTTGTTCGGGTTGGCAATGAACACGACGCGCGTGTCCGGCCCGACCCGATCGTGCATGGCCTCGAGATCGTGACCGTAGGCCGGTCCGCGACTGCCGTCATGGGCCGGCGCCACCTGCGCGCGTGCACCGGCAGCCTGTACCGAGATCGGGTACACGGCAAAGGCGTGCTGTGAATAGATGGCCTCGTGTGCCGGGGTGAGGAACACGCGCGCGACCAGGTCGAGGACATCATTGGAACCGTTACCGAGGGTAATACATTCCGGCACAACGCCGTGCCGGCGTGCGAGCCGCGCCACCAGCCGGTGGCCGCTGCCTTCCGGATAGCGGGTCATGGTCGGTATGACGGCGTTCGCCGCGGCCACCGCCAGCGGGCTCGGACCGAACGGATTCTCGTTCGATGCGAGCTTGATCGCATCGCGGATACCGAACTCGCGCTCCAGCTCCTCCACCGGTTTGCCCGGCTGGTACGGCTGCAGCGCACGCACGCCGGGTGCGGCGAGCTCTAGGAAATTATTTTCTGATGGTGACGTCATCATCCAGAAATGCATTTGCCATTGCCCCGGAGACAATGGCGCCTAAACGAACCGTCATCCCCGCGAAGGCGGGGATCCAGCGTTAAAACTGCAACCGCAATAAAGTCCGACCAGTCCATATTTCCTTGCACAGTTTTAACACCTGTTGTGTATATTGACAGCAACAACAAGATTTACGCTGGATCCCCGCCTTCGCGGGAATGACCTCGGAGGTGGACACGGCATGCAGCAATTATATTCCGGTTTACTCTGCGTCCTCTGTGGCGTTTTCTTCTTTGCGTCCTTGTGCCAGGTATTATTATGTAATCAAATCACCGCCCGCGGATAGGACCCGAGCACCTTGACGGCAAACGCCTCCTTCTCGAGGTCCGCCAGCGCCGCCGCCACCGGCGGATCATCCCGGTGGCCCTCGACGTCGATATAAAACAGGTAATCCCAAACACCCTTGCGCGACGGACGCGACTCGATGCGCGTCATGCTGACACCGTGCCGGGCGATATGCTGCAGCATCTGGTAGAGGGTTCCGGGCTTGTTGCGCACCGAGATCAGCAGCGAGGTCAGGTCGTTGCCACTGGACAGCGCGGCCTGCCTGCCGATGACGAGGAAACGCGTGGTATTGTCCGGCTCGTCCTCGATGTTGCGATCGCGAATGACCAGGCCGTAAAGCTCGGCAGCGGTCTCGCTGGCGATTGCCCCTGCGCCATCCGTCTCACTGGCCAGCCGGGCAGCCTCCGCATTGCTGGCGACCGCCACGTGCACTGCGCTGGGCAGGTTTGCCTCCAGCCAGGCGCGGCACTGTGCCAGCGCCTGCTGGTGCGCCAGCACCTGTGTGATCGGGAAATTGCCCTCACGCACCAGCAGGTGATGATGAATGCGCAGCTGCACTTCGCCGCAGACATGCAGCGGTGAGTTCTGGAACAGGTCGAGCGTGTGGCGCACCACGCCCTCGGTGGAATTCTCGACTGGCACCACGCCATAGTCGGCCGCACCCGCCTCGACCTCGCGGAACACATCGTCGATACCGTCCAGCGCAACCGTTTCAACCGAGTGACCGAACTGTTTCAGGGCGGCCGACTGGGTGAAGGTGCCCTCGGGACCAAGATAGGCAATGGTCAGCGGCTTTTCCAGCGCCAGGCAGGCCGACATGATTTCGCGGAACAGCCGCGCCATTTCCTCGTCCGGCAACGGACCGGCATTGCGCTCGCTGACCCTGCGCAGGATGGCGACCTCGCGCTCGGGACGATAGAAATGCGTATCTTCGTCCGCCTCCAGCTTGACACCGGCAACCGCCTGCGCGCACGCGGCACGCTCGTTGATCAGTGCCTGGATCTGCTCATCCAGTGCGTCGATGCGCGCGCGCAATTCAGACAACTTGTCGTCAGTACCCATATATATCAACTCGAAGAAAAAGGGGTCAGACCCCTTTTTTTATACTTTCACAGTGCGCGCACATTCAGGACACCGTCGATCGCGGCAATCAGCTCGACACAATCCCCGGACAGCGCGGTGTCAGCATCGACCAGCGTGTAGGCGAGCTCGCCGCGCGACTTGTTAAGCATGTCAAGAATATTCAGGCCGGCATCCGCCATGCAGGTCGAGATCTGGCCCAGCATATTGGGCACGTTTGCATTGACGATGGCAACGCGGAAACCGCCGTTACGGGCCATGAACAGTTCGGGGAAGTTGACCGAATTGCGGACATTGCCGTTCTCCAGGTAATCGCGCACCTGTTCGACCACCATCACCGCACAGTTTTCCTCGGCCTGCTGTGTCGATGCACCGAGATGCGGCAGCGTCACCACACGAGGGTGGTCCTTGAGCAGGTTGTTCGGGAAGTCACAGATGTAGGCATATACCCTGCCGTCGTCGATTGCCTCGACGATGGACGCATCGTCGACCACACCGTCGCGCGAGAAATTGAGTATGTTCCTCGATGCTGGCCGCCTGGCGAACCTGCGAGGACATTTCCCAGGCACGCTTGACCGTGATATCCGGATCGAAACCGATCACGTTCATACCCTGGGCCAGCGCACCATTCGCGACCTGCACGCCGATGGCGCCCAGACCGACAACGCCCAGCGTTTTGCCCGGCAACTCAAAACCGACGAACTGTTTCTTGCCGGCCTCGACCGCCTTGTGGATGGCCGCATCGTCGCCCTCCAGCCGGCGCGCGAAATCCCATGCCTGGCAAAGGTTGCGCGAGCCGATCAGCATACCGGCGATGACCAGTTCCTTGACCGCATTGGCGTTGGCGCCGGGCGCGTTGAACACGGCAATACCGGCCTCGCTCATGCGCTCGACCGGAATATTGTTGACGCCCGCACCGGCACGACCGATGGCCTGGACCGAAGGCGGCACCTCCATGTCATGCATGTTGTGCGAACGCAGGAGAATCGCGTCCGGGTGCTGGATCTCCGAGGCGACCTCGTAGGCATCGCGCGGGAAGTGCTCCAGCCCGACGGGAGAAATGTTGTTCAGTGTCAGTATCTTTTTCATGTCAATAAACAGGCCTTACCGCAAAGTGCACGAAGAATACAAAATCTATTCCGGGAAAAGGGAGCAGCCCCCTTTACTTCTCTTCATGTCTGAAAAATATTCTCACTGCAAATGTGCAGAGGACACAAAGAGTAGCGATCCCCTCTCCCTTCGGGAGAGGGACAGGGAGAGGGAATATTAATCGTTTTATGAAACAATTTTTTATCCCCTCTCCCCAACCCTCCCCCTCAGGGGGAGGGAGTATAGAGTAGTTGTTAAAAACTACGTGTTATTCGCCCATTGCGCATTTACGCTGAAGGTAACCGCTGATATTCACCCATGCGTGCGTTCGAATTCCCCCATGAAGCTGATCAGGGCATCGACGCCCTTCTCCGGCATGGCATTGTAAATGCTCGCGCGCATGCCGCCCACCGAGCGATGCCCCTTGAGATTCAGCAGACCCGCCGACTTTGCCTGTGCCAGGAAATCCCCATCCAGCCCGTCATCGGCCAGGATAAACGGCACGTTCATCCAGGAGCGGCAGGCGGCGTCGACCGGGCTGGCGTAAAAAGCGGATGCGTCGATCGCGTCATACAGGCGCCGGGACTTGCGCCGGTTGATTTCCGCCATGGCGACCAGTCCTCCCTGGTCCGCTATCCATTTGAATACCAGCCCGGCCAGGTACCAGGCAAAGGTCGGTGGTGTATTCAGCATGGAGCCGTTATCGGCATGCGCCTTGTAGTCGAACATGGTGGGCGTGAAATCCAGCGTCTCGCCGACCAGGTCGTCACGCACAATCACCACGGTCAGGCCGGCCGGCCCGATATTTTTCTGCGCGCCGGCATAGATGACACCGAAGCGCGCCACGTCGAGCGGGCGCGACAGGATGGTGGATGACATATCGGCGACCAGCGGCACATCACCGGTATCCGGAATGGAATGAAACTCGACCCCGCCGATGGTCTCGTTCGGGGTGTAGTGCACGTAGGCGGCATTGTCTTCGAGATGCCACTCGGCCCGGTCGGGAACAGTGCTGTAATTCGTGTCATCGGAATCGGCGGCGACATTCACATCACAGTAACGCCGCGCCTCCTTGATCGCCTTCTTCGACCATGCGCCGGTGTTGATGTAATCGGCCCCCGTCTTACCCCGCAGCAGGTTGTGCGGCACCATGGCAAACTGGCTGGTGGCGCCACCCTGCAGAAACAGCACATGGTAGTTGTCGGGAATCTCGAGCAGGCCGCGCAGGTCCGCCTCCGCCTGCGTCGCGATCGACAGGTATTCCTTGCTGCGGTGGCTCATTTCCATCACCGACATACCGGTGCTGTGCCAGTCGAGCAGTTCCTCGCGCGCCTGCTCCATGACGGGCACCGGCAACATGGCGGGGCCGGCACTGAAATTGTATACAGTCGCCACTTTCAGTACTCCGGCAACCCCCTCTCCCTTCGGGAGAGGGTTGGGGAGAGGGGATCAGAATAACTGCCTGAATAAATCCCCTCATCCTCGGCAATTGCTCCGTGCATTGCTCTACCTCCTGCGCCCATGCAGTCGTGGTCTTCTCCCGGAGGGAGAAGGAATTCCCTGTATTCATTCAGAAATCTCTTGCGCATTTCACTCTACTCAGCCTGTGCCTCATCATCGTCCTGCTCCTCGAGAATACGCTCGATACCGACGAGGACCTCGTCATTGGCAAGCGAGATCAGCCGTACACCCTGGGTGTTGCGGCCCATCACGGAAATTTCGTTCACCCGCGTCCTGACCAGCGTGCCGCCACTGCTGATCAGCATGACCTCGTCATTGTCGTCGGCCGGCACCGCGCCCACTACCGCACCGTTGCGTTCCGTGATCTGGATGGCAATAACGCCCTGTCCGCCGCGGCCGTAGACCGGGTAGTCGTCAGCAGCCGTGCGCTTGCCGTAACCGTTTTCGGTCGCGGTCAGCACCGGGCTGTCACTGGCAATGATCAGGGAGATGACACGCCCGCCTTTCGGCAGCTTGATGCCACGCACGCCGCAGGCAGTGCGCCCCATCTGCCGCACATCGCCCTCACCGAAGCGGATTACCTTGCCCGCGTCACTGAACAGCATGATGTCCTTGTCGCCATCGGTAATTGCCACATCGATCAGGTAATCATTGTCTCGCAGGTCGATGGCGATGATGCCATTCGCGCGTGGACGCGAGAAACCTGACAGCGCGGTTTTCTTCACCGTGCCGCCGGCCGTGGCCATGAAGACAAAATGGTCGGCCGAGAACTCGCGGATTGGCAGGATCGCATTGATGCGCTCACCGTTTTCCAGCGGCAACAGATTCACGATCGGCTTCCCGCGTGCCGTGCGACCGGCCTGCGGCAACTCGTAGACCTTCAGCCAGTACGCCTTGCCGCGACTCGAGAAACACAGGATGGTGTCATGCGTACTGGCGATAAACAGCTTGTCGATGAAGTCCTCTTCGCGCACACCGGCCGCCGTCTTGCCACGGCCGCCGCGTCGTTGCGCACGGTAATCCGTGAGCGGTTGCGACTTCGCATAGCCCGCGTGCGACAGGGTCACCACCACGTCTTCCTCGTTGATCAGGTCCTCGATGGCGAGGTCGAGGTGGTCCGTCATTATTTCGGTACGACGCTCGTCGGCGAACTGCTCGCGCAGCTCGGTGAGTTCGTCACGGATCACTTTCATCAGGTGGTCCGGGCTTTCGAGGATGGCGAGCAACTTGTCGATCAGGTCGAGCAGTTCGCGGTACTCGTTAACGATCTTGTCCTGCTCCAGGCCGGTCAGCTGGTGCAGGCGCAATTCGAGGATTGCCTGCGTTTGCTGGTCGGACAGGCGGTAACCGTCGTCGATCAGGCCAAAGCCGTCGGCCAGGTCATCCGGTCGCGAGGCACTGGCGCCGGCCCGCTCCAGCATGCCGGAGACCATGCCCGGCATCCAGCTGCGCTCCATCAGCGCCTGCTTTGCCTGCGCGCGGTTGGATGAGGTCTTGATCAGGCGGATGACCTCGTCGATATTCGACAGCGCCACGGCCAGGCCTTCCAGGATGTGGGCGCGCTGGCGCGCCTTGCGCAGGTCGAACACCGTGCGCCGCGTGACCACGTCGCGGCGGTGGCGGATAAAGGCTTCCAGGCACTGCTTGAGGTTCAGCAGCTGCGGCCGGCCGTCAACCAGCGCCACCATGTTGATGCCGAACACGTTCTGCAGCTGGGTATGCTGGTAGAGGTTGTTCAGCACGACCTCGGCCACCTCGCCACGCTTGAGGTCGACCACCATGCGCATGCCGTCCTTGTCAGACTCGTCGCGCAGCCCGGAGATGCCCTCGATCTTCTTGTCCTTGACCAGCTCGGCGATCTTTTCCAGCAGCCGCGCCTTGTTCACCTGGTAAGGCAACTCGGTAACCACGATCCGCTGCCGGCCCTTGCTGTCGTCGCCCTCGATATGGCTGCGGGCACGGATGTGGATGCGACCGCGCCCGGTCCGGTAGGCCTCATGAATGCCGCGTACACCGTTGATGATGCCGGCGGTCGGGAAGTCCGGCCCCGGCACATGCTCCATCAGGCCGCTGACCTCGGTATCCGGATTTTCGATCAGCGCCAGGCAGGCATTGATGATCTCGCCCAGGTTGTGCGGCGGGATATTGGTCGCCATGCCCACCGCGATGCCGGCGGATCCGTTGACCAGCAGGTTCGGGACGCGCGTCGGGAACACCGAGGGTTCGTGTTCCGTTTCGTCGTAGTTGGGAATGAAGTCGACGGTTTCCTTGTCGAGATCGGCAATCAGTTCATGCGCGATCTTCGCCATGCGCACTTCGGTATAGCGCATGGCCGCCGGCGAATCGCCATCCACCGAACCGAAGTTGCCCTGCCCGTCGACCAGCATGTAGCGCAGCGAGAACGGCTGCGCCATGCGCACGATGGTGTCATACACGGCGGTATCGCCGTGCGGGTGATACTTACCGATGACATCACCGACGATGCGGGC
>CAMYKJ010000085.1 GCA_947258945.1 uncultured Ectothiorhodospiraceae bacterium | reverse complement strand
ACAGAGGTGTTACATGGCTACAGGTACTGTTAAATGGTTCAACGAGTCCAAGGGTTTTGGTTTTATCGCTCCCGCTGACGGCGGCGAAGATGTCTTCGTGCATTTCTCTGCCATCAACGGCGATGGCTTCAAAACACTGGCCGAAGGCCAAACAGTAAACTTTGATGTCGAGCAGGGACCGAAGGGTCTCCAGGCGATCAACGTCAACGGACAATAACAACACAATAATCACGCTTGTAAAAGACCCCGTCGACTGGCGGGGTCTTTTTTTCAGCTCGGCATCCTTACCGCATAACCGATGAACAGCATGCAACGGCCTTCCAGGGTGCCCTCACGCAGCTGATGGGACGCTATCGCCCCCCGGCACCGAAATCCTCTCCCTACATAACCGGCGCCGGCTACCAGGCACTTGCCGAAGAATTACAGGCCCTCTGGCAACGCCGCAGTGGCGTAACCAAAGCCCTGACGGCCGCGGCCGCCGAAGGCGACCGCTCGGAAAACGCCGAGTACATCTATCGCAAGAAGGAACTGCGTGAAATCGACCGCCGTATCCGCTATCTGCAGCCGACCGATACGGACAGGATTTTCTTCGGCGCCACGGTCACGGTGGAAGACGCTGACGGCGTGCAGTCAGTCTATCGCATCGTCGGTGCTGACGAGTTCGACCCCGCCCGGGGGTGGATCAGCGTCGACTCTCCACTGTCGACCGCGCTGCTCGGCAAGCGCGCGGATGATGAAATCCGCGTGGAAACACCAGCGGGCATTGCAAGCTATTGCATCGTGGACGTGCGCTACTGAGAGGCTTCCCGGCCGTGAATCATTCGTCGACCTTCACCTTCCCGCGCAGCGTCTTGTCACGCCCCCGCCGGGTTTTCTGCTCCAGCCGTTGTCGCCGGGCACGCGCCGTTGCCCGTGTCGGGATACGCTTGCGCTGAACCGACAGCGCCCGCCGCACCAGCTGTCGCAGTCGCTCCAGCGCATCGGTACGGTTTTTGATGCGGTCGCGGAAGCGTTGCGCCTTGATGATGATGACACCGTCCTTGCTGATGCGCCGGTCCGGCAGGTCCAGCAGACGCTGCTTGCACTCCTCCGGCAGGGAGGAGCCGCGGATGTCGAAGCGCAGGTGAACGGCGGATGACACCTTGTTGACGTTCTGTCCGCCCGGCCCGCCCGCACGGACGGCGCCGAGTTCGATTTCATTGTCCGGGATTCGGACCGATCCGGTGACATACAGCATCGGGATTGCAGGCTACTGGGCCCGCGTCTGCAGCGCACCGCAGCGTTGACAGCGATAAGTGGTCACCAGCCGGCCCTGCTTGCTGTCGAAGGCGGTATCGCCATCCACCGCCCACTTGTGGAAGCCGCGGCGACACAGGGTCTTGCCCTTTGACCGCTCGGCGGCTGTCGGCTTGCGAAAGCGGAGAATGTCGGCCATCTGTCTGTCGTTCGGCGCGCAGCCGGGCCGATCGGCCCCGTCGTTAACTAGTGCGTGCGTGCACCGAGTATCCGCGTCTTGAAACGCTGCAGCAGAGACGGCACCTCGTCGTACGCCGGCATGCCCGCAGCTCCCGCGTGCTGCTGTTTCATGACTGCCGGAGACAGTTTTGCCTTGCCCATATCAACGACCTTCTGCTCTTCCATGACCCGTGCCGGCCGCAATGGATCCGCCCCCAGCGTACCGACCAGGCCGGCGAGGTACTCCGGACTGCTGACACGGTCGAGCTTCTCCCGCGCCGTGACCAGCCGTTCACTGATGCCAAGGCGTTCGGCCTCGTCACTGTAGCTTTCGTTGTCGAGGAAGGCCTGCAGGTTCGCAACATGGCGTTTCCACAGGCCGATATCGCGCGCCTGCTTGACTTCCAGGCGCTCGCGGTACCAGTCGGAGGCCAGCAGGCTCTCGAGGCTGAACATGGCACGGAAATCCGGGTGATGCGCGTCCATGCCCGCATAATTGCCGGTTGCCATGATGATCAGCAACGCCTGCAGTGGCGGGCAGGCATCCTCAATGCTGCCGTCTTCCAGGTAACGCATGGCCACGTGCTGGTGGGCCTCGGTGATATTGTTGATGCCATCGACATAGGCCGCCAGGTCCTGAATCTCGGGTCTGAGAATCTCCTCCGTGAACACCGCGTCCGGCTTGTCGAAAATCTTGCCCATGAAGCCGTGTACAAAGTGCTGCGTAATCCGGTAGCCGAGCCGGCTCGCCAGCACGGTCTTGCCATCGTGTTCGAAGTCATCGAGCTTCTCGAGGTAGCCATGCTCGATCAGGTAGGCAGGCGCGCATTCCTCCGGTGACAGCCGCGCCCAGATCTCCGGAATCAGCAGGCTGATATCGTGGTCGACACGCACATACGGACCCACGTAACCGGCCGAACTGGAGAAGCCGGCATAACCGGTCAGAATGAACGACACCAGTGCGTTGTTCAGGTCCGCAGTGGGGCGCAGGGCGTTGAACGGCCCCTTGGTCAGGGCACCCTCGGTGCCCGCACCGGTGGTTGACGGCGACTTGCCTGTCAGGCTGCAGACGAAGTCCATGAACAGCTCGGGCAGTTCCTGGTAGTGAATCGGGTTGTAGACCGCCAGTGGCCGGATACCCGGCTCGGGCGGGTTGTTGCGCCGTCCGGTCAGAACCGCGTCGACCGGGTGGCAGATGGTATCACCGGGTGACAGCTTGCGGTGGAGCCGCGTGCTCGTCTCGGCCAGGTACCTGCGTTCCGGTCTGATCAGGTCCGTGCGCACCTGCAGGTAACGCGGGTTTTTCGACGGCGCCCCGTCGACGATGCGCGGGTGCGCCGACGATACGGTAAAGGGCGTGTTGTTTTCGTAGGCCGTTTTCAGCAGCGTCTGCATCGGCGGCGTAAAATGGTAAAAGGTGTGCACGTCCTCGACCAGCGCGGCCAGTTGCCGCGGGTCGAGCGGCTCGAAGTTGGCAATGAAGTTGTCGGGCCGCGACATATCCTGCTCGGTCTGCTTGTCGAAGCCCGGGTGGATGGCATCATCGGGGCGCTGGAACAGGCGGTACTCGCAATTCTTCACCAGCTTGACGCTGCGATCCTCGCGGGTATCCGGCCTGCAGTTGCTGATGCATTTTCCGGGTACCACGACGGATGCAGTGATGTCATCTTCCATCTGGACCTTTTCGGTCGCGATATAGTCCTGCCTCAATTTGAAAGTGCGCCACTTGCTATCGCGATCGAAACCAACCCGCAGGTAGGAGGCCACGATGTTTCGGCCATCCAGCTTGAGTTCATGTGCCGGCGCCCCGTCGACCTCGTCGACCGACAGGTGGCGCTGCCAGTCATTGCCCCACTCGGGCCGGTAAAATCGCTTGATCAGGAATACCAGCGCCAGGATCCGCGGCGAGATCGATTTCAGCCAGTCATTGTATTCATCCGTGTACGACGAAGTCGGTGTCAGCAACTTGATGACCGAACCCAGGCTGCGTTCGGCACTGAGCGGCTGACGGGTCACATCACGGTCATCCTGCTCATAGCCGGGTTTGAAGCGGTTGTTGTAATCACGGTCAAAGATCTCCTGCACCTGCGCCAGGTCTTGCTGGAGATCGTCGATAAACAGCGGCCGGTAGATGACCGCGTCATCCTGCGACTTGGATATTTCCGATTTACCTCCACCGGACACCGTGCAGGGCTTGTGACAGAAGGTCCCCTCGGGGTCCATGCCCACCAGTCGCCAGGACGGTGCGCCAGGGTGCTTCAACATCTCGACCTTGTAGCCGTTGGGTTGCATATAGATATGTTCAGGCTTGAGCGGGATGGTGTGTGTTTCACCGTCCTTCTCCCAGGTAATGGTCTGCGCATTCAGGTCCATGCGCAGCTTCTGCGGAACATAGATAATCTGCGGGTATTGCCGGTCGATGCCGTAGCCTTCGGGCTGCAGGTCCATTAGCTCGCTGCAGCGCTCGAACATTTCCTCGAACGAGTAACCCGGCGCCGTATAGGTGCGACTGTCCACACCGTATTCCTCGCCGTGGTTTCGGCGCGGGAAGGCCAGCGCGCCGCCGGCGTGTTCCTCCTCCGCGATCCCGAACAGGTTGGCCGAGTACCCGATCTGGGTCTTGACCTCTTTCTTGCAGTAGCCGAAGTAATTGTCCGCCAGCATGGTCACGATCACGCCGGAGTCGTCACGCGTCGTCAGTTTGAACGCCTGGCCGTCATTGTAGAGTTCATCCCCCCGTTCCCAGCACATACCGTCGTGCTTCTGCCGCTCGCTGGCCTTGCTGACATGCGGCAGCCCGGCCTGCTGTTTGGTCATGCCGACCAGGTGCGGTGCGAGGATGACGCAGCCGGTCGTACCGGTCCAGTGTTCCACGTCGAGCGCGGCGTCGAATTCCGCGAGGTGGGGATTACCGCCATTGCCGAAGATACTCTCGACAAAATCCAGGTTGCTGACCAGGTTGCCGGGCGCAAGGAATTGCACCTCCATGGTCTTCTCCGCATCCCTGCCGGGAATCTCGGGACAGACAACCGGTCGCAACAGCAGTGACACGAACATACGTGCCGGTTCGGGCAGCTCCGCAGTGAACGGAACAGTCATCAAATCGTCGGGCGGATCAAGTGCCCGCTCGAGCATGCGCGCGAACGTCAGCCTGGGAACGGCCTTCTTGTCACCGGGAACCGGCAGCCCGCCCTCGGTGATATGGAACGATCCCTTGGTGGTGCGGCGGTCGCTGGCCGGATTATGCAGAACACCCTGCGCGACCCGGTAACTGGAGACGATATCGGAATGAAACTCGTCCTTGCCCAGCGGCAGCGACAACTCGCGCGCCACACCGTGCCGGTCGAGCACGAAGGTGTGCCCGGGCAGGGTCGGCACCTGCGGCAGATCCAGACCTTCGAGATAGCGGCCGATGAATTCCTGGATGCGGCGTTCAACCGGGTACTGGTAGCTCGCCAGCAGACGGTTCTTTTCGCGGTAGCTCCGCAGCAGGTCGCGCGAGATATCGAACAGGTGTTCGGCGTTGTCCGGCACACAGGTAGGCTGGCCGGATGATGCCAGCTTCAGATTGATGTAATCCATAGTCTCCTCCGCAAGATCACCTGGCTGCCGTGCGTACTTTCCGCATTGCTGTAGCGCCGCGTATAGTAGCGAATCCCCTGTTATAAATCAGCGCAGTTGCAGGTTTATACTATTGTAAGACATAAGAATAAGTTTATAACCTATTGTATATTATGCTTATCAGGCAGTTCTGTTTCCACTGATTTGGCTCCTGCGACGGATTTCCCGCCGCTGCAACCGGCCACCTCAGTGCCGGGGAGTGAAATCCACGGCCACCTGCTTGCGGTATTCCCGGTCGTATATGAACTCGATCGAAACCTGCTCCCCGTGGTCCTCGATCATTACCTGTTTGAGCTCCGGCAGGCGGATGGCGAGATAGCTGCACATGGCGGCAGCCATCGACTCGTCACCTGTTTTCAGGGCATGCACCAGGTTGCCGGCAGCGAACCGGGTGCGCTGGTCCAGGTCCGGATTGCTGATTGTCTCATCACCCAGCAGGATCCCGGCCTTCATCTTCTCGTCCATCCTGTCGAGGTAGGCCGCCTGGTGGTCCGGCAGCAGCTTGTCACGATCGTACTCGAGTTGCGCAATGCCGTTCAGCGTGACGGCCATGATGTTCGGCATGACAAGACCCCGGTGTGTTTGTGCCACAGGCGGGGCTATTGTAATTACTCGGGCGAATAATGGCAGCATTTCCCGCCATTGATGGGCAATTTTCGCGTGTTTCGCCTGTTAAGTCATTGACAATTCATGCTAGTCTGGAAGAAATAATAAAAAAGTTGGTTTTCGCCATCAGGCAACAAAACAGGCAAGAGTTGCAGCCTGTGCCTTGCTGAAAACCGACAGGCGTTACAGCATGATCAAACATCCCTCGGCAGCACTGGTTCTGGTTACTCTCGTCGCTGCACTGTGCACGGTTCTGCCAGCGCATGCAGAGAACAACCAGGCACCGGGACTGCGGCCTGTATTCCAATACTCGGCCTCGTCCAGTGAGCCGGTTATCGAATATAACGTGGTTAACCACATGCTGGCCCAACAGGACCCGGTCCCCCTGTTGCGCATCTATGGCAATGGCCGTGTCCATGTTCATATTCCCGCCTACATGAAGCGGGCCGGCGATTACGAACTGACCATGAGCAGCGTCGAACTGAACGAGTTGCTGCGCCAGCTCGCCGACGACGGCATCCTGGACTTTGATCCTGCCGCGGCAAAGCAGGAGAAGCAACAACTGAAAGCGGCGCGGCGGGCGGCAAGCGGCGAGCTGTTCCATGCCTCCGATGCAAGTGACTCTCACATCAACATCAAACTGGCGCAATACCAGCGCAGCGCCGCCAGCCCGCGCATCAGCAGCTTCAGCAGGCAGTTCCGCTGGCGTAACCTGGAATTTGACGCAAAAAATATTCCTGAATCAGTCGTAATCAGGAAAGCTGCCAACGCTGAAGCAATCCTGCGCATGCTGTGTGCTCATCCGGCATTACAGAAACTGCCATGAAGCGTTCAGCCGCACATAGACAACTATCCTGGTCGAGTAAAAGCTGCATCTTCACCACATCATGGGTGCTTTGCAGTCTGTTTCCGGGATTGGCTGCGGGTGGAGCTTATATTTACTCCGAGAACCTAAATAATCCAGATAACGTTACACACCCCTCCGTCTATACCGGAAATGGTGGAGTATTGACTGTCAGGATCTGCATCGATCCAACCTCACCCAACGCCACACATATGGAAATTCCAGTTCAAAACAACATCAATATCTATAACAAACTACAGCCAACAACCAGTAATATCGTCCTTGGTGGCGCCAACAACATCCCGGCCAATTATTTCGATTTCGAATCAGTCAGCCTGCATGAGATCGGCCACTGCCTGGGGATGGCTCATCCCAACCTGGCCTCTGAATCAGGTCTAATGGGCGATGATCGCAATTACACCAAGAGCACTAATGGTAACGACAATACCTATACCATCAATCCGGGTGCGGACGTAATAACTGGATCCAGCGATGATATTCGCGGAGATGATGTCAACCTGCACTGGTTCCGCAAATCCAACAATAATCCTTTCACTATCGCGAACGTGGTCGATGCTTCCACCTACTCGAGAGATCCGGGGGATCTGCCTGGCAGTCACAACTTTGCTGCTAATGCAGCCCGCTTCGTAGGTAATCTGCTGGGCGTTCAAAACACCGAGGCCGTCATGCAGCAGGGCACGAGCAGAGACGAAGCACAACGAACTCTGAATCATGATGACGTTGCCACTCTGCGCTATGCAGCCAGCGGTATCGATGAGACCTCAGGTAATGCTGACGACTATACGATCCAGCTGGAATACGGCGGCATCAGCAGTAGCAACTGCGATATCAGCCTCAAAATCACCACCACTCCCAATCTCGCGTTTTGCAGTTACGTTATCCCCCCGACTGCTCTCTCGGCAAACCATGTGCAAATGAGGTCACCGACTATAGAGTTCGGTTCCGGTTTTAACTGGTTCTTCAATACCACCACGGTCAACCAGATGCCGGTCTTGTCGACCATTGGCGCCCAGGCCCTCGACGAGGGTCAGTCACTGTCGGTACCTGTCTCGGCCACCGATGTAGACGGCGACAACCTGATCTTTACCGCCTTTGGCCTGCCGCCGTTCGCCACGCTAACCGGCCTTGGCAACGGTAATGCCACCCTCGACATCAACCCGGGTACGGGTGATGCCGGAACCTACAATGTGAAGATCGATGTCGACGACGATGGCCTGCCGATACTGGGTAATAGCGAGACCTTCTACATCATCGTCAACACGCCTGCAATCGACTCTGACGGTGACGGCGTCGATGATACCACTGAAGTGCTCAACGGCACGGACCCGGACCAGGTCGACAGCGATGGCGACGGGCTGGTCGACGGAACCGGTGGCATCGTCTGTATAAATCTCGTTACAGGGTGTACCGTGTACCGTCAGCTACCCGACCGGTGTGGATTATGATGGCGACAACTTCGTCGACGGCGAGTCGGATCTCGGCACCGATCCGACACTGGCCGACAGCGACGCTGATCAGTTGCCGGACGGACTCGAGGTCGAACTCGGCAGCGATCCGCTGAGTAACATGTCGTGGCCAAATATCGCCGATGGCGACCTGGCACCCCTCGGTAATCCTGACGGTAATGTCAACGCGGCAGACCTGCTCATTGCGATGCGTATCGCGCTGGGCGGCATTGGCCCGTTACCGCTGCAGCTTGCCCATGGCGACCTCTACCCGGAAAACGCACCGGATGGTGTCATCGACCTGTCGGATGTGCTGCTGCTCCAGCAACGGGTCCTGGGCCCGCCCTGAGCAACTACTTGGGGGCACGTTTCCAGCCGGCAACCACCTTGAGCACTACCAGCAGCAGCGGCGTGCCGTGCAACAACAGGTCGAAGATATCCAGTGGCCGTGTCAGCTCGCCTGCAGACAGCATCTTCAGCTTCTCCCACAGGTGCGGTTCCGGCACAACCGGGGCCACCGCCGCCAGTATCGCCACCGCCAGCAGCAGTGCCATCGGAAGGTTATCCAGCCATTTCATGAAAGCGCCCACGAGACTGCCTCAGTAACGGATCAACAACGGTTTGTAGCCGTAAATCGCACTCAGGTGATGCAGCACGGCATGCTGACCCTGTTCCGCCCAGATGCG
>CAMYKJ010000084.1 GCA_947258945.1 uncultured Ectothiorhodospiraceae bacterium | reverse complement strand
ACAAACAGCGCCTGCACCAGGAAAAAGCACCAGATGCCGAGAAACACGCTGCCGGTGCGCGTGACCGCCCAGATGCTGGCAGCCAGGGCCAGGCCGTTCAGTCCCAGGTCGGCGAGTGCCGGCAGCGCGCTGGAATAGAAATACAGCGAACGCACGAGCCAGATGGCACCGAGGTGCGCGCAGATGTAAAACAGCAACGGCGGGTGCGTGAACCAGAGCATGCCCGCGACCAGCAGCCAGGCCGCGGCGGTCGTGACCCGCCCGACGCGCTCGGGGGAGCGGCCCAGCAGGTAGACGACATAGGCGAGGCCGATGCCGGCGATCAGCAGGCGCAGTACCGGGACGCCGGGAAATACGACATTCAGGGCGGTATACAACACACCGCCGGCCAGGCTGGCGACAACTGCAACGGCGACGCCTTCAGGAAATGTGGGCTGTTTCATGACCGGCTCCTGTGCTGTTTTTCGCGCAGGAAGGCGACTTCCACGTCTTCATCGCGGACGGTAATATCCGGGATGTTCCAGTTGTCACCGGGTCGGGCGCGGTCGCTTTCCCCGGCCAGCAGTTCGGCCTTCTGCCGCATGCTTTCCAGGCGCGCCTGGTTTTCCCTGAGCCGGCTGTCGAGTTCTTCGAGCGTTTCCCTGAGTGCCTCGCGTTTACGGGACAGGGTTTGCCCAAAGCGCTGCACCTCCAGCTTGCGCCTGATACATGCGCGGGCCAGCTCGTCATTGCCGGCTGCAAAACAGGTGTCGAGTTCCTCATCAATATCATGCAGCGACTGTTTGAGCTCGGTTTCGCGGGTAACGATCTGCCGCTGTTCATGTGTCAGCATCTTGCTGCGTTGCTCGTCACGGGCCAGTTCCTCTTCCATCTCGCGGACTGCCTGGCGCAGCAGTACCTCGGGTTCCTCGATGCGGTCGAGCACGGCGTGGAAATCCGCCTGGAACAGTCGCGAGACGCGTGTGATAAGTGCCATGGTTGTTACCTCCTGCGGGTTGATCTGGATGTGAGTCCAGTCTGGGCGAGCAGGCGGCATGGTTGTAGACAGGCTTTGGTAAAACCTGCGGCGGGATATTTACAAAACATTTACATGCCGTAGCTTGAGCAAGCTGATAGGCTTTCAGATATGCATATTCGATCCGTTAAACAGTATGAGATGTTATTGATAGGCATGCTCTCTCTCCCGCAGGGCGAGGTTCGGAGCGAAGGGCGCAAGCCATAACTCCCTCCCCCTCCGGGGGAGGGCTGGGGAGAGGGGATCTAATTAAAGGGCGGTTAATCCTGAATTGATCCCTCTCCCTGGCCCTCCCCCTGTGGGAGAGGGGGATGCTCTGTTTGTTTTGCGGTGACTGGCTGGGACAAAAGAATCATGCAACGCAAGATCCGACTCCTGATTGTTGAAGACGAAGAGGCCATTCGCACCGGGCTGATGGATGTCCTTGTCTATCACGGTTATGAGGTGGCGTGCGCGGCCGACGGGCCGGTGGGCCTGGATATGGCAATGAGCGGGCAGTTTGACCTGGTCCTGCTGGATGTCATGCTGCCAGGCATGGACGGCTTCGAAATCTGCAACCGCATTCGCGCGGAAGATCGCGACCAGCCGGTCATCATGCTGACGGCCAAGAGTACCGATGAAGACATCATCCAGGGTCTGTCACTGGGCGCCGACGATTACGTGGCCAAGCCGTTCTCGGTTGCCCAGCTGGTGTTGCGGGTACAGGCCGTACTGCGCCGCTCACGCGTCGGCGCTGAGCAGGACGCCACGCTCAGGCTGGGCGAGGATGTGGAGGTCGATTGCCGGAATCTGCAGGGCCATCGGGGTGGCGAGGCATTGTCATTTACCCGCCGCGAGGTGGACATGCTGCAGTATCTGCGACTGAATTCCGACCGGCCGGTCTCCCGTGACGAGTTGCTGGCGAAGGTCTGGGGCTATGCAAAGAATCTCGATATCGAGACCCGCACCGTCGATATTCACATCGCCAAGCTGCGCCGGAAGATCGAGCCGGATCCGGCAAAGCCACTTTACCTGGTCACGGTGCGCGGTGCGGGCTACCGGCTCATGGTGGAATAGTGTTACCGGCTATGTTTCGCACTTCACTCACAGGACTTGACCGGAAAAGACTGCGGCGCTGGCTGACGGTGTTTTTTCTTGCCCTGGCCGTCCCGACCGGGATTCTCGTCACCCAGGCCTACAGCCAAATGAAGTGGGAGGCGTTTCACCAGCACCGGGTACTGGCAGAAGAGCTCGCCGCACGCATCGATACCCGACTCGTTCAGCTGATCAATACCGAAGAGGCGCGCTCGTTCGCCGATTATGCCTTCCTGAATGTGGCGGGCGATCCGGTCGCCAACTTCCTGCAGCGCTCGCCGCTGTCGGCCTGGCCGCATGCATCGCCCATTCCCGGCCTGGTCGGTTATTTCCAGGTCGACGCCGACGGACTGTTCACGACACCGCTGGTGCCGCCCGTGGGGACGGTGGCGTCGAGCTACGGTATCTCTGCCGGGGAGCTGGAACAGCGGCTGGCCCTGCAGCAGCAAATCGGACAGATCCTCAGTCGTAACCGGCTGGTGCAGGACAGCAAGACCGCTGCGGTGACGCACGGGGAAGCCGTTATGGATGCGCCGCAGGCGAATGAGGCACGCCGTGACAGGCAGGCAGGGCCTGCAGCTGACAGGGACAAGCTGGAGAAGTCTTTCCAGGACGATCGTGCCATGCCGGCGACCCGGAAGCTGGCGGAAGAGCTGCCGGGGCAGGCCGCCTTCGACCGGCTTAACCGGGCCGCCGCCCCGCGTGAGCAGGAAAAGAAACAGCAGGTCGCCCGCACCCTCGGCCGGGTCGAGGACCTGCAGCTGGATTACCGCTACCAGACTGAATCGGCCGATGCCATCGAGCGCCCGGCTGCGAGTGGGGCGCCGGTGGTTACCAAACGCGCGCGCAAGGAGCGCAGTGTCCTGCCGGAACCGGAGGTTGAGGCCGGCGCCGCGATGTTTTCCGGTGTGCGTGAGGCCGATGCCCCGGCACCGTCACGGCCTGAAAGCGAAATTCGCATCCGTACCTTCGAGAGCGAGATCGATCCGTTCGAATTCAGCCTGCTCGACAGCGGGCATTTTGTGCTGTTCCGCAAGGTCTGGCGTGACGGTCAGCGTTACATACAGGGCGCCCTGATCGAACAGCAGCCATTTGTCCGGGGCCTGATTGAAACGATGTTCCTCGACACGGCGCTGTCAGGAATGAGCGACCTGCTGGTGGCCTGGCGGGGTGATGTGTTCTCGGCCTTCAGCGGACGGGCGGCGCGTGCGTATTTGTCCAGCGCGGAGGAACTGCGCGGGACACTGCTTTACCAGACACGTCTGACGGCGCCGCTGGACGATGTGGAACTGATAATGAGTATCAACCGGCTGCCGGCGGGGGCCGGCGGCCGGCTGATTACCTGGCTTGCGGCGATCCTGTTGCTGGTGCTGTGCGGCGGATTCTACCTGATGTACCGGCTGGGGGCGGGGCAGATCGACCTCACGCGGCAACAGCAGGATTTCGTCTCCGCCGTCAGCCACGAACTGAAAACCCCGCTTACCTCGATCCGCATGTACGGCGAGATGCTGCGCGAGGGCTGGGCAACTGATGAGAAGAAAAAGATCTACTACGATTATATCTTTGATGAAAGCGAGCGCCTGTCACGGTTGATCGCCAATGTATTGCAACTGGCGCGCATGACCCGTAACAATCTGCAGGTGGACAAAAAACCCCTGGCCGTGGCCGAGCTGATGGATGGCATCCGCTCCCGGGTTTCCTCGCAGATTGAACGTGCCGGCTTTGAGCTGAACATGCACTGCGCGCCGGACGCAGGGCAGGCCGTCATCCAGGCCGATCCGGACTGGTTTATCCAGATCTTCATCAACCTGGTGGACAACGCCATCAAGTTTTCCGCCAGTGCGGAACAGAAAGTGATCGACATCGGCTGTCAGCGACTGCGTGACGGCAGTGTGCAGTTCAGCGTACGGGATTACGGCCCCGGCGTGCCCGCAGACCAGATGAAAAAGATCTTCAAACTGTTCTACCGTTCGGAGAACGAACTCACCCGCGAAACCGTTGGCACCGGTATCGGCCTGGCGCTGGTGCATCAACTTGCCAGGGCCATGGGTGGCCAGGTGGATGTGGTCAACCGCGAGCCCGGCGCGGAGTTCCGGGTGAACATTCGATAGAACTCTATTGCTTGCTGGTCGGCTTCTCTAAAACGTGGTCTGTTCCCTGTCACCCTGTTATTGTCAGAATTTGCAGATCAGGGTGACTGGCAGCAGTTTGACAGGATTAATAATGCATCCGGCCCCGTTTATTCTATCTTTTATGCTTGCCGCCGTGCTGTGCATTGCCAATCCGGCGAGCGCTGACATCAGTGTGGCAGGGGGTTCAGCCCACTACACGGGCCCCATCAGTGCCGTGCAGAACCAGCGGTTGTTTGCGGCGGTCCGGGGCAAGGCCGTCAACCGACTGGTGATTACCTCCGCGGGTGGGGAGGTGGAGGCCGGGATTGCCCTGGGATTGTGGGTTTTCAGGCAGCGTCTCGACGTCGAGGTGC
>CAMYKJ010000083.1 GCA_947258945.1 uncultured Ectothiorhodospiraceae bacterium | reverse complement strand
AGCATTTGCTGATGCGAGTCCGGTACGACCACCTCGAGCCTGAGTCCGAGCTGCCTGGCAAAATGCCTGGCCAGCTCGTATTGAAAACCCATCAGTTCGCCCCGGTAGAGAAAATAGGATGCCGCGTTGTTGCGCAGCATGACGCGCAGTACCTTGCGCTTCTTCAGGCCATCCAGGTCATCGGTATAGTGCGCGGCCTGCTGGTCCGCCAGGTTCTCCAGGTGCAGGTAGTCGTTCAGTGACCGCAGCAATTCCGGTGCATCGCGGCGGACGCCCCAGGCAATGTCCTGCAGCCTGCCGATATTGAAGGCCACCTTGATGTCGTCCCGATAGGAGAGATACATGTCGGCAATATTACTGTCGCGCACCACGGCGTCGACAACGCCCTGGCTGAGCTGGTCGAGTTCGTCCTCGTCATACAGTTCTGCCGGACGCTCAACCAGTTTGATGCCGGGATATTTTTTCCCGAGTTTGGTCAGTGTATTCCAGAAGCTCGAGGCCGGATCCGCCATGACAGAGCGCCCTACCAGATCGGCGGCCGCATCGATTGCCTCCTCGTCGGCGCGCACGATCAGCTGCTCGCGTACATGCGTGATCGGAACGGTAAAGGCGATGCGCTGCTTGCGCGCCTCTGTCACCGTCAGGTTGGCCAGCAGGACGTCACCCTTGCCGGACTCGAGCGCCGGTATCATGTCGCGGAAATGCTCGATCGGGACCAGTTCCGGAGTAAGCCCGCGGGTTGCTGCAAAGTGCTCGAGTATTTCCTGGTGCTGGGTGACTGGCGAACCCTTGCGCGGCAGGTAACGGTCGCCGCCCAGGTTGACCGGCACGAGGATGCGCAGGACGCCGGGCTGCTGCACGCTGTCGATGTCACCCGGAACCTCTGGCGAGACGTTCTCTTGCGTCTGTACTGACGGTGCCTGTGCTGTGGGCGTGCCACCGTTACATCCCGTACAGACAATCAGGCAGACGGCGAGCATGCACCAGCCTGTCAGTTGTGCAAAAGACAATGTCCGCGGTTCCAGCGGGAATCCTGCGCGGACCGCAGCGCCATTCAGCCCTGTATACTGTCGGTGTTGATACAAGCCCCTGCACCCCTGTTGAGAAGTGTCGAGTTGTTTTGCTTACATTGTAGGGGCGCTGGCCGGGATCGCAACAGGACTGCAACAGGCCGGAATGCAGGAGTTAAAAGTAATAATATTCGGAAATAGCGTTATGCAGGGATGCCGCCGTGGTGTTCAGTCCGGCGCTCCGGTGCCGGCCGGCAAACGTCTCACCGGCACGGGTGAACTAGCGGTGATTCGACCGGGCAACTGCTACAGCACTGCGCCAGGCGACTGATCCGGAGGCGGGTGCGTTATTTTCGCGGGCGGTAACGGGCGGTTAGCTAGTTTCTCACCACCATGACGGAGCACGGTGCGTGGTGGACTATGCGGCTGGTGATGGAGCCGAGCAAAAACCGCTTGACTGCAGACCGGCCCTTGTAGCCGAGCACAACAAGATCCATTGCGTCTTTCTCCGCAATATCAAGAATCGCTTGCGAAACATCGGTGCTCTCCACAAGCGTGGATGATACGTGTGGAGTCGACCACTGCAGGGCACTTACTGCACCCTTCAGGGCTTCCTTCCTGGTATGTTTTTGCTGCTGCCAGATGGTATTCATCTGCTGGCGTATATCCTGACGATACATGTGTACCATGGGCATGACACTGACCACATTGACTTCCGCATTATCATCGAAGGGCAGGGATGCGCACAGTCTGATTGCCTTTTTTGCCGGTTCCGAGTCGTCGTAGGACATGAGGATGCGCCAGGGCAGGGCCTGGTCTGCGGATCCTGCCGGCGTGGACAGTTTGGGCGATGGTTTTACGACAAGTACTGAACAGCAGGCATGTCTGAGGACCCGGTCGGAAACATTGCCAAGCAGATAATGTTTCATTCCGCTGACCCCGTGTGAGCCCAGCACGACCAGATCCGGTTGCAGTTCTTCCGCGGCCTGTATGATCTCCTCTGCCGGGTCGCCCTTGCGTATCTCGGTCGAACCTGACCAGCCCGCGTCCCGCAGCCGTGCCGACTCGGCAGCAAGTAACTGCTCGCTCTCATCGTGAACGGTCTGCTCTGTTTCCTGCAATAATCTGTACTGGTCCTCGTCGAAACCGTAGGAATCGTCCACGCTAAACTTTTTGTCGTCGATCACTGCCATGACCGTGGCACTGCTGTTTTTCGGGAACGGAAAGCGTATCAGCAGGTCCACCGCGTCCCTGGCGCTGTCTGAACCGTCAGTTGCAAGCAAAATTTTCATAGGTCTTCCTTTATACGGGGTGGGCCGAGCCGACGTTCAGTACATAACCCAGGGTTATGTATACTCCATAGATTCCCAGCAACCACACGCCCTGCCAGCGATAAAATACACCGGCCCTGTTCATGGAGATAAAAATCCGGAACGAGACGAGTATGGCGAGCATGGCCGGAAAGTGGAAGTAGTAAAAGTTTTCCGGGATCGCAAGTGGTGCGGCGGCTGCGGCTGCACCGATCACAAACAGGACGTTGAGTACGTCTGCACCCACAATGTTGCCTATCGTTATTTCGGGGTGGCCCTTGCGAACAGCAGCAATGGCGGTCATGAGTTCGGGCAGGGAGGTGCCGAAGGCGACCATGGTGGCGGCGATGACATCATCCGGCACGCCGAAGCGGATCGCGATCTCCGATGCCGCAGGCACCAGCACGCGCGCGCCGCCAACGACCAGTATCAGTCCGCTGGTCACCAGTAGCCAGCACTTTCCCAGCCCCATCAACTCGTGGGCCGGCACCTCTTCTTCCATAGACGAAGCACCCTGCCTGGCCCACACGTAGGTAACGTACAGGTAGACGGCCAGTAACGACAGAAACAGGAAACCGACCCAGCGGTTCAGCATCGGTTCGTTGTCGGTGGTGTACAGGGCCGCAACGGCGATGATGACCAGCAGTATCGCGCTACCGATCTGGACCCAGCCGGTACGGTTCAGGATGAAGCGGTTGACGGGAACGGCTGCGAGTATGCAGGTCAGCCCGAATATGAGGCCGGTATCTGCGATGATAGACCCGACCCCGTTACCGAGTGCCAGGCCCGGATTCCCCATGTAGGCGGCCATGACGGAGACAAAGGCCTCCGGCAGTGTGGTCCCCAGGGAGACAACCGTCGCGCCGATCACGATCTTCGGCAGTCCGGTACGCTCGGCCAGATCGACCACACCGTCGATCATCCAGTCCGCCCCCTTCGACAGCAGGGCGATACAGACAGCGATAATCAGCAACAGGCTGGTGGTGGAAAGCCCGGACACGAACTGTTGCAGGACCACCTCGTCACCAATCCATTGCAACACCGTGTATTCCATTGCTCCCCCTTGTGTTACCCGGCCTTGTTTATGCATGCCGGGAATTCGAGTTGTATCAATCTTACAATAAATTATACTGCCAGTAGGGCAGGCCAAAACAACTTGGAGGCGACAGACATGGCTAATAAGGGCAAAAAAGGCAAAAAAGGTAAAAAGGGCAAGAAGGCAAACAAAAAGCTCAACAAGGGTGCTGGTGGCAAGTTCAAGGGTGCCGCACGCGGTGTGGTGGACGAAGTCGAGAAGACAGGCGGGGTTGTTCTTGAAGAAATCAAGAGCAGTTTCGATTTCATTGGCGGGAAAATGGCCAATACCGCGAAGGCGGCTAGAGGTACCACGGTGGCGGTCAAGGACAGGGTAACCAGCAAGGAAGTGACCGATGATTTGCATGAACTGGTCAAGGATATCGGGGAAGTGGGCGAGAGCCTGGGGGGTGTCATTGCCAGTCACTTTAAAACCCTGAGAAAGGCCATTGCGAAGTCACCGAAGAAGACCAAAAAGAAAGCAGGTCGCAGGAAAAAGGCTGCTGCACGAAAAACACCGGCCAGGAGGCAGACCAGGAAGACACCTGCCGCAAGAAAAAAGGCAGTCGCAAAGACCAGGAAGAAACCTGTTGCGCGCAAGAAGGCAGTCACAAAGACCAGGAAAAAACCTGTTGCGCGGAAGAAAACGGGGACCACCAGGAAAACCACTGCCCGCAAGACAGGAACCGTAAGGAAGACCGTCGCCAGGAAAACAACAACCCGCAAAAAGGCAGCGGCAAGAAAACGCTCCTGATGAAAGCCGCTGCGGTCTGACACTCTTCGGGGCGATTACTCGCCCCGTGAGCTTTTTTTTCATGTAGCCCCGTGAAGCGGGCGTGGTGCCATGCCTGCATTGCATGCGTGGCAACCGGGCTCGTCCCCGCTGCCTGTGTAACTGCCTGAGCCGTAACCGGATCGTGGGTTGCCGGCATAAGCCTTTTATGCGTCAAAAAAATGTCGATTGAGCGCACCGGACCGGCCCTCTTTTAGTCTGCGAATCAAGCACTAAAGCATACAGGGAACAGGGATGTCGATCGATCTTTCGGAATTTCATGACGTGTTCTTCGAAGAGTGCTTCGAGGGTCTCGAGGTAATGGAATCCGGGCTGCTGACACTGGATCAGGGCACGGACATCGAGGAAATCAACGCCATCTTCCGTGCCGCACACTCGATCAAGGGTGGCGGCGCTTCCTTTGGTTTTTCCGATATCTCGGAATTCACCCACGTCATGGAAACCCTGCTGGACGAGATGCGCGACGGTCGCCGCAGCGTGACGCGCCCTGCCGTGGACCTGTTACTGGAATCGGTGGATTGCCTGCGCGACATGGTCAATGCCGCCAGGGACAAGTGCGACAGTGATCAGCCGCGTATCGATGGCGTCAAGCAACGTCTTGACGAGATGCTCGCAACAGCCGGTGACACCGACACACCGGCACCGGTTATTGAGGAAGAAACAGACGGGCCGGCCGACACTGAAACGAAACAGCAGGGCGCCGGCTGGAACATCAGCTTCAAACCACATGCCGATATCCTGAAATCCGGCAATGACCCCGTCAGGATTTTCAGGGAACTCGCGCTGCTCGGCGAGCTAAGCAGCACGGCGGATATTTCTGCGCTCCCGGATCTGACAGATATTGAACCGGAAAACTGTTACATCAGCTGGCAGCTGGAGCTGCGCGGAAACATCAGCAGGGAGCAGGTAGACGAGGTATTCGACTGGTCCGAGGGCGATTGCGAACTGGACATTACGCCCCTGCACGAATCCGCTATCGTCGATATAGCGGAGCCAACAGCCACACAGGCAACGGCGAGTCCCCCTGCAGCTGAAGCCGATAACGGTGGTGCGACTGCGCCGTCTGCAACAGGCGCAGACACCGCAACCAGCCAGAACACACAACCATCCGCCACGCGCAAGGACGCCGGCGGCAGCAAGGAATCAGGCTCTATCCGTGTCGCCATCGACAAGGTGGATGGTCTGATTAATATGGTAGGCGAGCTGGTGATTACCCAGTCCATGCTCAGCCAGGTCGGCGAGCAACTGGAGGGTGTCAATTCGAAAACCATCGAAGGC
>CAMYKJ010000082.1 GCA_947258945.1 uncultured Ectothiorhodospiraceae bacterium | reverse complement strand
TCGAGCCGTTCCTGCACGATCTCCATGTGCAGCATGCCGAGAAAACCGCAGCGGAAACCGAAGCCAAGCGCCTCGGAGGTTTCCGGTTCATAGTGGAGTGCGGCGTCGTTCAGCCGCAGCTTCTGCAAGGCATCGCGCAGGTCCTCGTAGTCGTCCGAACTGACCGGATAAAGCCCGGCAAATACATTCGGCTGGATGGTCTTGAACCCGGGCAACGGCTCCGCCGCCGGTGCCCTGGCCAGCGTCAGCGTGTCACCGACCGGCGCCCCCTCGATGTCCTTGATGCCGGCAATCAGAAAACCCACATCGCCGGCCACAAGCCGCTCGCGGGTTTCCTGTTTCGGTGTAAACACCCCCAGCCGCTCGACCTGGAAATCGCGCCCGGTGGACATCACCCTGATCCGGTCACGCCGGCCGAGCTGCCCGTCCACGATACGCACCAGCGATATCACACCGACATAACTGTCGAACCAGGAATCGATAATCAGCGCCTGCAGGGGAGCGTCGGCATCGCCGCGCGGGGGTGGCACGCGCCGTATCAGTTCCTCGAGGACATCCTCGACGCCCTCACCGGTCTTGGCACTGACGCGGATGGCATCCTCGGCCTCGAGCCCGATGATCTCCTCGATCTCGCGGATGACGCGCTCCGGTTCGGCCGCCGGCAGGTCGATCTTGTTCAGCACCGGCACGACCTCCAGGTCCAGATCGATCGCGGTATAGCAGTTGGCAACACTTTGCGCCTCGACACCCTGTGCCGCATCCACCACCAGCAGGGCGCCCTCGCAGGCGGCCAGGGAGCGCGACACCTCGTAGGAAAAATCCACGTGTCCGTCCGGGCGTGTCGATCAGATTGAGCTCGTAGACCTCGCCGTTCCTGGCCTGGTATTTCAATGACACACTCTGTGCCTTGATGGTAATGCCGCGCTCGCGTTCCAGGTCCATGGAATCAAGCACCTGCTCGGCCATCTCCCGCTCGGCCAGCCCGCCGCACACCTGGATAAAGCGGTCGGCCAGGGTCGATTTGCCATGATCGATGTGCGCGATGATGGAAAAATTTCGAACGTGCTGGCTGTCAGTCATGAAGGCAGGGCGCTGGCCTGGTGCCGCCCTGTTTGGCGGACGGTGGTGTGGGATAAATTTGTTATTATACAGGAAGTTTCAGCCGCGTCACTCCACGCTCCCCGGGGCTTCGCCGGGACCGGTGCACCATTCACGCAACCGGTCCTCGTCGAGAAAATAGTGGCACAGCTCGTCGTCCCCGCCGGTCAGTACCGGTACCCGTGCACCGTAACGCTCGGTCAGCTCAGGGTCCCGTTCAATGTCGACTTCGGACAGGTTAAATCCCAGTTCGTCCTGCAGCCGGTACAGCGCCACGGCCATGTCGGTACAGAGATGACAACCCCGCCGGACATAAACCGTCAGATGCCTGTTCAACTGTTTACTGTCGGTGCGCGGTATACCCGGTCAACCCGCCCTCATGATTCGGGAATCTTCAGGGCGAGGAAGGTCGGACTACCGCCCCGCTGCACCAGTGCGGCAACCGACTTGCCGGCAGGCAGGTCGTCGATCAAAGACTGAAACTGCTGCGCACTCTTCACTGCCTGGTTGTCGATACTGAGGATGACATCACCCTTGCGCACACCGGCCCGTGAGGCCGCGCCGTCAACGATGCGGTCCACCACCACGCCATGCTCGATCTCGAGCTCTGCCATCAGCTCCTTGTCCGGTTCGCTCACGGTAATCCCCAGACGGTTGGTCGTCTTCGTCTGCGGGCGTTCCGCTTTTGCCTGGACCTCGTCCTCGGGCAGTTCACCGAGCTTCACCTTGAGAGTCGTCCTGCGTGAAGCACGAATGATATCCACCGGGATCATCACACCGACCTTGCTGCTGCCGACGATCGGCGGCAGGTTGGACGATTTGAGGACTTTCTTGCCGTCGAATTTGACGATGACATCACCCACCTCGATGCCGGCCGCCTCCGCCGGACTGTTCGGCAGCACCTTGGCGACCAGCGCACCACGCGGTTGCTTCATGCCGAAGGATTCGGCGAGGTCACGCGTGACATCCTGGATCAGCACACCCAGCCAGCCGCGGCTGACCCGGCCGGTGGTTTTCAGCTGGTCGGCCACGTCCATGGCGACCTCGATGGGAATGGCAAATGACAGGCCCATGTAACCACCGGTACGGCTGTAAATCTGCGAGTTCACGCCGACCACCTCGCCTTGCTGGTTGAACAGGGGTCCGCCGGAGTTGCCCGGATTGATGGCAACATCGGTCTGGATGAAGGGCACGTAGTTTTCACTCGGCAGGCTGCGGCCCTTGGCGCTCACGATGCCGGCGGTCGCCGAGTGGTCGAAACCGAACGGCGAACCGATTGCCAGCACCCATTCACCGACCTCCAGATCACTGGATTTGCCGATGCGCGCGACCGGCAGATCGGTAGCCTCGATCTTGAGCAGGGCAACGTCGCTGCGCTTGTCGATGCCGATTACCTCGCCCATGAGCTCGCGACGGTCGCTCAGGCGCACGATGATTTCATCTGCACCCTTGACCACGTGGTAATTGGTCAGCACATAACCGTCCCCGGAGATAATGAATCCGGAGCCCAGCGACTTGGCGTCACGATAGGACGGCCCGCCCTGGTCGTCATGCTCGAAGAAGTACTTGAACAGTTCGCCAAACGGACTGCCTTCCGGGAGATCCGGGATCTCGAGTCCCTCCGGCAGTTCCGGCATGCCGGTTGAGACCTTCTGGGTGGTACTGATATTGACCACAGACGGACTGGTGTCCTTGATGAGCTCGGTAAAGCTTGGCAGGGCGTGACCTGCCTGCACAGCCTGCATGCAGCCCAGCAGGAACAAAATCATAAATGGCGTAAATTTTCTCACTGACAACATACTTGTGTTCTCCATAATGACACTGTTTCAGTCTACGGCCGTGGCACGGGTAGCTTAAGCCGGGTTCAGACCGTCGGCAATCGCGTCTCCCGACGCAACAGCACCGGCTGATACGATTCGTCTGTCCGGGTCGCACGGCTGAACCGCCCGAGCCAGGCCAGCCCCGCCACGAAACCCGCGGCCGCTCCCGCCATCGCCGGCGTGTCCGTGGCCGCCCCTGCCAGGTATCCGCCGGCCAGCTGTCCGGCAATCGCACCGCCAAACAGGCCGGCCAGCGGCACGGCGTACACCGCGAGTGAGCCGCGCACCACACCGGATTCTGCGATCCCGATCACGACGTGATCGCCGACCGCGGCATCGATCCTGTTGACCACGCGCAGGCGCATTCGTTTCCTGCCGAGCACTTTTGCGATGGCACCGGTGCCGCAACCCTTGCGGGCCGAACAACCACCGCAGGTGGATTGTCGCTCGCTCTCGACCCAGGCAAATTCGCCTTCGACGTCCACGATACGCCCGGTTTCCTCGAGCATGTTACGAGGCGCCCTGCCGCTGGACGGACGTGGCGATCATCTTGACGGTTGCCGGCGGCACCTCACCGACGACGGTTACCTGGTAGCCGTCGACCAGTGCGCCATAGGCATTCATGGCACCCATGGTGGAGAGTCCGGTAAATGCGTCAGTGTCCGGCAGCGCCTGCTCGATATACACCGACACGGTGGCCATCCCGTCGCTGAACACCATGTGTTCGGCATCCCCGCCCTGCTCATGCAGGCGCCGGCGGCCGAAATCGGTCAGCATGAAGCCTGCCGGAAGCTCGCGGACCATCCAGCCGGGCATACCATAAGAGGAATCCTGTGCCGCGTTGATTTCGGTCTGGCGATGCCAGGTGTAGTCGTCGCCGGTCAAGGAAGGCTGCAGGTCGCTGACCGGAATGTCGATACCGACATCCAGAGCGGTGAACTGGACCTGCTCGATGGTGGACCCGTCTTCACCGGTCAGATCGGATCTCAGCAACATGCGTGAATCCTGCTCGATCCAGAAGCGGTAGCCGTAACGAAATTCATCTTTCGGGATAACGGCAATGATACGGGCGCGGTAGCCGATCATGTGGTCATCGCCCTTGTCCTGCAGCCGGTAATAACGCGAAATGGTGGCGAGATCGTCGGGTACTACGGGAAACGGCTGCGGCGACCGGCTCCGGCCGATCATGACCGACTTGTTGTCCGGCAGGATACAGGTCACTGAGCGGTCGTCGCGCAGCACCTCCCGCGCACTGCCGGTCAGTGACACCAGGCGTTCGCGCCGACCGCCATCGTCGACGCGGTGAACGATGCGCATGACATCGAGCCTGCCGTCGTGCTGATAGACAAATGTCCCGTCGTAATCGAGTGTCTTGAGGGCCTCGGACATACCGTGCAGCCACTGGCGCGCCGCATCCGCGGCAACCGCCTGGCTGCAGCAAAGCAGCAATGCAAGCAGCAGTGGTCTCACTTCATCATGCCCTGCCGTACCCCGGTGGATGGCTTGCGCACGGGCATCCGGGATCGATCATTCGGCGGCCTCTTGACTCCCGGGTTGCTCGCCCTGACCCACGATACGCATGTAGGGCAGCATACCCCGCATGCCCCGGTTGACGGCGACTTCGTTGTGGTTGACCAGGTAGGCATCGAGGTCGCGGGCCGGTGTTGCCGGCAATGCAGCCGGGGGCGACCCTTCGGCCCGGATGTAATCCGCCGGTGCGGGCGCGGATGCCACGGCCGGTGCGGATTGCGGCACGGTTTCACGAACAGACTGCAGTGACAGCACGGCAACGACGGCAACCGACGCAGCTACGGCCAGCCCGGCAAGCGGCCTGAACAGACGACCCAGGTGTGTGCCGGCCGCAACCCCGTGCGGTGCGGCCTCGTCCTGCAGGGCGGCCTGTACGCGCCTGTGAAAATCGGGATCGACACGCTCGGGCAGGCTGTCTTTCAGCGCATCGCTGACCAGCTGGTAACGCGCGAATTGCCTGCGCAACGATTCGTCCCTGGCCAGTTGCCGCAGCAGCAGTGCCTGCTCGGCTGCATCGAGTTCATCGTCGACCAGTGCCGAGATCTGTTCGTTGAGTGTGTCTTTCATCGTGTCGTGCCCGTCAAGTCAATCAAGCAATGGTTTCAATTTTCCGTCGATCGCATCCCGTGCCCGGAATATCCTCGATCTCACCGTACCGATCGGGCAGTCCATGGCCTGCGCGATCTCTTCATAGCTCATCCCCTCGAGCTCCCGCAGCGTAATGGCCGTGCGCAAATCGTCCGGCAGGCCCTCTATCGCGCCGGCAATGGTTTGTTTTATTTCATCCCTCAACAACATGCGTTCCGGCGTTGCATACTCTTTCAGACCCGTGGCACCATCATATTGTTCCGCCTCTACGGCGTCGATATCTGCCCGCGGCGGCCGCCTGCTGCTCGCGACCAGGTGATTCTTGGCCGTGTTGATGGCGATCCGGTAGATCCAGGTATAAAACGCACTGTCTCCCCTGAAACGGCCAAGT
>CAMYKJ010000081.1 GCA_947258945.1 uncultured Ectothiorhodospiraceae bacterium | reverse complement strand
CCCGACCACTGCGCAACTGGTGCTGTGATAGCTGGACTTGTAGGCACCGAGAAAACCGTTGCTGTTGCCCTTTACACGCAGGCTGACATAACTCGACACACTACCGCCCTCGGAATTGTCGATGCGTGGATCGACCGCGCGGGCCGCGTCTTCGCACGCCGTGGCCAGCTCGATGGCCCGGCCGGCATCGATGTCCCAGGGATGGTAGAGATCGAGGTCGGGTATCTCCGTAGCCAGCCGCGCGGGGTCCGCCAGGCCCGCGTATTCGTCGCGGCTGGTATAGCGGGCGATGTCACAGGCCGCAGTGACCGTCGCGGCAATCCCGTCCGGCGAAAAATCCGCGGTCGAGGCCGAACCCTTGCGCTTGTCGAAGTACACCGTCAGGCCCAGCACCCGGTCGCGGTTGTATTCCAGGGTCTCGGTCTCGCCGAGGCGCACCGTAACCGACAGGCCGGCATCGAGGCTGACACCCGCCTCCACCTCGTCCGCCCCCTGCGCCTGCGCCTGGCGGATGATGTCCTGCACCATCCCCTCGAGCTGTGACGCTTCCGGTAACGGCGCGCCTGTTTCACTGTGCTGTATATCGCCCATGTCGGCTCCCTGTGCGTGAAGGGGGGATTCTACCGGTCGCCCTGTGCACGGACAAATGCGCTGTAACACGCTATCCTGTAGTCGCCATGGACCATGATGACACTGCAGAGATCAGCAAGTCGCAACGCAAGCGCGACCTGCACACATTGAAGGAACTCGGCCTGAAGCTGCTCGACTTCAGTGATGACAGCCTGCGCCAGCTCGGTCTGCCGGAGAAACTGCTGGAGGCACTGCTGACGGCAAAAAAGATCACCTCCAACAGCGCGCGCAAGCGTCAGCTGTCCTACGTCGGCAAGCTCATGCAGGAGGTCGACCCGGCACCCATCCGTGCAATCGTCGAGGCCCGCGAGCACCAGCACCTGACCTCCACCCGTGAATTCCACCTGCTGGAAACGCTGCGTGAGCAACTGCTGCTGGAGGGCGAAACTGCCCTGCCCGCCGTGCTGGCGCACTTCCCGTGTGCTGACCGGCAACACCTGCGCAAACTGGTGCGACAGGCGCGCAGCGAACAGTCAAACGGCCAGCCGCCGGGGGCGTCTCGACGTCTGTTTCGTTATCTCCGCGAATGTCAGGAGGCGCCTGATTACTGAAGTGGCCTCAGTCGGCCGTGTTGTCCTGCGCCTCACGCCATTGCCGGTAACAGTCCAGGCCACAGAAATACATGACGTAGTCTTCGGCCTCGACAATACCGGCCTCTGAATACGGTATCTCCTTCAGACAGACATCGCATGCCACACTACCTGAATCGATGGGTGTAACGACAGCGCTCATGGCACAGCCTCCGGGCGGATTGTGGCAACCAGTTAAAGTATAGACGTTATTGCAGCGATCACTGCATAACGCCGTTAGCGTGCAGTGCGGCCGCATACTGGCGCACCACCTCGGCCGCCGGCTGCACGGCATGGATGCCATCGACACTTTTACCCGCCTGGTAGATATCGCGATAACCCATGCCACGCAGGGCGGCACGCTTGAGTTTCCACACAGACTGTAGTGAATAAGCGGTGCGCATCCAGTGGCGCGTGCGGCGACCGCGCAACAGCCATTTCGCCAGCGGCCCGGCCTTGACCCCCATGCGCGCGATAAACGGGGTACGGATGATCGAGACCGGTACGCCGGTGATCTTCTCCGACAGCACGATATCATCGGCACCCGCTGCAATGATGGCCTGCTTGTAGCCGTCGTGCGCCGTGCACTCATCGGTGGCGATGAAGCGCGTCCCCAGCTGCGCGCCGGCATAGCCGGAACCGATGGTGGCCGCAAAATCCTCCGGCGTGCCGATACCGCCGGCACAGACCAGCGGCTTGCCCAGCGGCCCGATTTCGTCGAGTAATTCTGCGGCCGACAACTCGCCGGCATGACCACCGGCGCGGTTGTTGACGCAGATGAACCCGTCCACGCCGGCATCGAGTGCCTTCTCTGCGAACAGGCGGCTGGTCACATCGTGGTAGACCGTGACTCCCGCTGCCTGCGTGCGCGCAACGACCTGGTCCGGTTTGCCCAGCGCCGTGACCAGGAACGGGACACCCTCTTCCAGCGCAATGTCCAGCCAGGCATAGACACGCTCGAGATATTTCTTCGAGCTGCGCTCGATAATCAGGTTCACGCCAATCGGTTTGTCGGTCAGTGTACGGATGTAACGCAGGCCCTCGCGAAAGTCATAGCCGTGCACGTAGCTGAGGCTCAGCGGCTGCACAATGCCGATGCCACCGGCCTCGGACACGGCGGCGACCAGTTCGGGATTCGAGCAGGGATACATGGCGCCGCAGATCAGCGGTACCTCGATGCCCAGGGTCTCCGTCAGCGCCGTGCCGTGAATCACTCTGGCTGTTCCGCCCCGACCAGCCAGCGCGCCCGGGCAACCGCAACCACCTCATTGTCGTTGTTGCGGATCTCGCCGGTCAGGCTGTATTCATGCTCGTCATTCGTCGGCGGGATGTCGCAGTGGCAGGTGGCGGTCAGCCGGCCGCGCGCCTTTTTCAGGTAGTCGATATTGAAGCCGGCGAGGATGCCGCGCGCGTTGTCCGGCAGGCTGTTCATCAACGCCAGGCCGGTCGTCAGTTCGGCCAGGTTGGCCAGCGCCATGGCATGCACCGAGCTGAGATGATTGCGCACCGCGCGCCGGTCGCGCAGCGTCACGACACAATGCCCGGGTTCCAGCACCTCCACCCGCGCACCGAGCGTCCCGCTGTACGGGACCACGGACCCCAGCGCATGGCTGAACAGCCACTTGCTGCCCGGCAGGCGGGAGAACCGCCGCCACTCCTGTCGCAGGTTCGGCCCGATTGACTTTGCCATGTTTACCCCCCGGTTAGCGTTGCCTGAGCATAGGGCGTTTGCGCCACACTAGCCAGCCGTAGATCAGCAGGTTGATCACGACCACACCGGTGCCCAGCCACACCTGCACGTTCTGCGTGAGACCCTGCGGATACAATACCGGTAACAGGTAGTGCGTGATGAATCCACCGCTATATTCTTCTTCCCCGGCCGCCAGTCGCAACTGCTTCTCCCACGGCGTCAGCGGACACAGCCAGCCGTAGAATTCCAGCAGCGCACCCCAGACAACGGCCGGCAGGTGCACGAACACCAGCCGCCACCAGCGCGCGACCAGCAAACCGCCGAATACCACAAAACAGATAAAGGCCAGGTGCAACAGGACCAGCAGGTCAGCTGCCAGCGAATACAGCACGGACACTGCCTGTTGCCGTTGCCCCGGGCGCGGCTCAGTCCGGCCTGACTGCGTAGCGGCCGCTGCCGAGGAACATCACCGCCAGACCGCCGAACAGGTAGAACATCTGCAGCTCGAGACGATAACCGCCGTGGTCGGTCAGGGCGAACAGATCACCCATGTGCGCCAGACCGATGGCAAACAGCATATTCACCACCACCAGCATGCCGCACCAGCGCGAATACACGCCGAGGATCAGCAGCAGCGGTGCCACCACCTCACCGATATAGACGCCATAGGCCACTGCCTCCGGCAGCCCCCAGCCGGCCAGCCCGCTTTTCATAAAACCCAGTGAATCGGGGTGCAGGATCTTCGCCACCCCGTGAAACAGTATCAGGATGCCCAGCGTCAGACGCACGACCAGCTTGCCTGCATTATCGTTATACATAGCGCTCCTCCTTTGTTCGGCCCGTTTACACCATACTACGGAATCGCTGAAGTGTCGTCATTGAGAACAACGCCCGCTGCTGTCCTTGCAACGATTACCAGGAGAGCGCAGCCCTGCAAATCACCCCTGGACGAGGCATGGGCGCATCGCGCCTGCCGCGTGCATATGATTGCCTTCGAGGTGCTTGCCGTGGCAGTGCATGACACGGGGCCGGCTAATGAGGTGACCGGACTTTGCCTGTGCGACCTGTTTCCGGACGCGGCTGGTGTTGCGCCACTGTACCGGTTTGATGTACCCGTGCTGAAGACGCGGACCTGGAGGGTCGGCCTGTGTGCTACGCCGGCACCGGCCTGGCAGTCACTGGTGCAGGCTAGCGGGTCGCGACTTCAGGCATTTGCTCAGCCAGTTTTACCTTCTGGAAGGTCTGCTTCAACCGCCGGTTGTTCTCCTCGTCAAAATCGGGCTGCTTCTGGATCACGGTGGCCGCGGCACAGCCGTGCAGCAGCACGAGGGTTGCAAGCCAGGCAGTCAGACGGGCAATCGGTAATGGTTGTTTCATGGATACCTCGATAGTGACGGAAACCGGGCGCATAAACAATCGACACTTGATTTTAAGCTAAATTGCATCCCAATCCCAATACTTCCTGTTACGGCTGGTTCATTGCAGCTTATTTCATAAATTCAGTCGGCTTTTCAATTTCGAGTATCGCTTCAGTGACGGTTTCCAGCCTTTTCTCTAATACCGCCTGCGCATCATATAAACCGCGGTTATAGTAATAGGCCCCAACCTCTGCAGAGAAGAAGTCCAGCAAAAACCCGGCATCAAACTGGCCTATTTCCCGGTCAAGCTCCTCCCGGAAATAGCGCTGTATTTTTTCAACGCGTATCGCTTTTTCTTCTTTGGTAAATTCAATCGCTGGCATTTGTATAATGATCTGTCGTTGTATTCAACATAAATAATCTGTGTTCGATGAAAGTGACC
>CAMYKJ010000080.1 GCA_947258945.1 uncultured Ectothiorhodospiraceae bacterium | reverse complement strand
CGGTCTTGCCCCTTCAGAACAAGATTCTCTTATTGCTCGTCCCGCTGATCGTGTTGCCAATCCTGGCCCTTGGCTGGACGGCCTACGCCTTGCTGATGGACGATGCCCGTGACCGGACGCAGGACCAGGTCACCACGCTACTCGGGCAAATCCGCCTGCATAACAATGCCCAGCTTCAAACCGCGCGGGCCAATGCCAGTTTATTCGCCCATACCGAGCTGGTAAAGAAGTATGTAACGACCAGCTCGGCCAGGAAACGTGAGCCCATGAAACAGGAGGTCCTCGACCTGCTGTTCAACTACCAGCTTGCCTACCCGGAATATTCCGAGATTCGCATTCTCTCTCCCGACGGGAAGGAACTGCTGCGCTCTGTCATCGGTGACGTCGAGAACAATGCAGCGGACGAATCATCCAGCGCCTGGTTTACCGAGGCAAGCAAATCAGAAGGTGCCATTTACACCACCTTCATGAACAATCCGGACACCAACCGGCCGGTCCTGCTCACCAGCAAGCCGTTGATGTTCATCAAGGGCAAGAACACGAAGAACGCGGGCAAGCGCAAGCTGTATGGATACCTGGTGCTGACCATTGAACTTGGTTATCTTGCCAGGCAGTCGCGAGACCTGAATGTCGGCCAGAATGGCGACATTTTCTTCACGGACTCATCGGGCAAGATCCTGTTCCACCGCGACAACTCGCGCATCGGTACTCGTGTTACACCGGCCTTGTTCGCACGACTGGGCAAGGCCATCAAACAGGGCACGCAGGTCGATGCACCTTACATGAATGAAACCGCACACTACCAGGCCACCAGGCTGGATGACTGGCTGCATGCCGTTGCCGTATACCGGGAAAACGAATTTACCGGCAAGAGCATCAGGCTTGCCAGGTCGGTGACCATTATCGCCTGTGTGGCAATACTCCTGACCATCACGTTCCTGTTCGGTGTACTCAGGACCCTGCTGATCAAGCCCATTCAGAAACTCAGCCAGGCGGCCAAGGAGATCGGGCGCGGCAAGTTACTGGTACCGATCAATGTCGACTCGCGCGACGAAATCGGTGAGCTGGCCGGTACCTTCAAGGAGATGAGCGAGAACCTGAACCATTATCACGAACAGGTACATTATATCGCCTATCACGACAGCCTGACGGGTCTGCCGAACCGCCTGATGTTCAAGGACTATCTCAAGCGCGCCACGGCCGAGGCGCGCCGCAACGAGCAGGAGCTATCCATCCTGTTCCTCGATCTCGACAATTTCAAGCGCATCAATGACTCGCTGGGTCACATTGCCGGCGACAAGCTGCTCGAGGCCTTTGCCGACCGGCTGCAGTCCTGCCTGCGCGAAACCGACGTGCTGTCGCATTCGCCACAGGACAGCAGCGAAAGCGTGATGGCGCGCCTGGCGGGTGATGAGTTCACTATCCTGCTGCCGCGGACCACGGGGCCCATCAGTGCGGAGAAAGTGGCACGACGGGTACTCGAACTCATGGCGACACCGTTCATTATCAACAAGCAGGAACTGTATATCAGCACCAGCATCGGTATCGCACTGTTCCCGGTTGATGGCACCAATGCAGACGACCTGATGAAGAATGCCGATATCGCGATGTACCATGCCAAGAAATCCGGCCGCAACAATTACCAGTATTTTTCCCAGACACTCAACGATGAGCTGCTGAACAAACTGAAAATCGAGAGCAAGCTGCGGCATGCGGTCAATAACAATGAACTCGAGGTCTACTACCAGCCGCAGATGTCACTGGGCAGCGGCCAGATAGAAGGCGCGGAATGCCTGCTGCGCTGGAAAGACGAAGAACTCGGCATGATCTCGCCCGATGTGTTCATACCGATCGCCGAGGAATATGGCCTGATCATCGATATCACCGAATGGCTGATTCGCGACATTTGCGTCAGGGCGCAACAATGGAGAAAGAAATACAAGCACCCGATCACCATGGCCATCAATATTTCGGCAGTCCATTTTTGCGGTAATGACCTGAAGGGGCTGATCAATCGTACAATACATGCAACCGGATACGACCCCGAATTTCTTGAAGTCGAACTGACCGAGACCAGCATCCTGCAGGATCCCGAAATGGCCATCGAGACCCTGCAGCAAATTCAGTCCATGGGCCTGCAAACCTCGCTGGACGATTTCGGCACCGGCTACTCTTCATTGAACTACCTGATGCAGCTGCCGCTCGACAAGCTGAAAATTGATCGCAGCTTCATTATGAATATGGACAAGGGCGAGAAAGGCACCGCAATTGTCTCGGCAATCATCGCCATGGCACACAGCCTTGGCCTCGAAGTGATCGCTGAAGGTGTGGAGGACGGCGAACATGTCCAGTTGCTGCGCAAGATGAAGTGCGACATCGTCCAGGGCTACTTCATTGCACGCCCCATGCCGGCGGCAGAATTCGAACAGCTGCTGGCCAGCAGCTCCCGTCACATCGCCTGATCAATCAGGAACGGCCACGGCCTGTTCCACTCCGC
Source organism: uncultured Ectothiorhodospiraceae bacterium (assembly GCA_947258945.1). Classification (GTDB taxonomy): domain Bacteria; phylum Pseudomonadota; class Gammaproteobacteria; order UBA9214; family UBA9214; genus UBA9214. The sequence goes on along the minus strand of CAMYKJ010000080.1, from coordinate 2,232 downwards.
ACAGACAGCCGGAACGGGACTGCGCGGGTGTCAACCAGTGCAAAGGGACTACCGGCCGCAAATCAGCCGGTGTATTCCAGCCTTACCCGGTGGCTGATGCCACACAGGAGCTCATAGGAAATGGTGCCGGCACCGGCGGCAATCTCCTCGATCGGCAGGCTGTCGCCCCACAGCACCACCTCATCGCCAACCGCCGGACTGTCATGTCCGCGCAGGTCGAGACAGATCATATCCATTGAAACACGACCGATCAGTTCGGCCCGCCGTCCATTGACGAGCACCGGCATACCGCTGCCGGCATGGCGTGGATAACCGTCACCGTAGCCAATGGCGGCCACACCGACCGGCATGTCCTCGGGACATCGCCAGTCGCCTCCATAACCCACCGCGTCGCCCTGACGGCAGGCATTGATCGCGATCAGCCGTGACTTCAGTGTCATCACCGGTTGCAGGTCCAGCGCCGCCGCGCGCTGGCCGGCAAGCGGCGAGGCACCGTAGAGCATGATGCCGGGACGGACCCAGTCGGCATGTGTGTCCGGCCAGGCCAGGATGGCGGCCGAATTGGCCAGGGTGCGCTCGCCTTCGAGCGTATCGAGTGCTCGATTGAACCGGTCTGACTGGACGGCCGTGGTATCGTTGTCCGGTTCATCGGCACAGGCAAAATGCGTCATGTAGCGTACCGTGGCGACCTGCTCGAGGGACTGCAGGCGCGCGACGATGTGTGCCGCGGCATCCGGATCGAAGCCCAGCCGGTTCATGCCGGTATCGAGCTTCAACCACACGTCGACCGGCCGGTTGAGAGCGGCCTGCTCCAGCATGTCCAGCTGGCTGACATGGTGCACGACGATATCCAGGCGGTACCCGCCGACCAGGGCGATATCGTCCGGGGTAAACAGGCCTTCCAGCAATACGATACAGCGGTCGAATCCCGACTCGCGCAGGGTAATACCCTCTTCAGGACTGGCGACACCGAAGGCGTCGGCACCGGGCAGGGACTGCGCGACCCGCAACAGGCCATGCCCGTAGGCATTGGCCTTGATGATGGCCATGATTCGACTGCCGGGGGCTGCCTGTCGAACGCGCTGGAAATTATGCCGGAGTGCGTGCAGGTCGATGCACGCACGCGCAGGACGCGTCATTCAAACTCACCGCCGGCATAATAGTTGTCCGCAGCGTAATTTTCGAAGCGCGTGAATTGACCGCGGAAAGTCAGGGTACATTTACCGATCGGTCCGTTACGCTGCTTGCCGACAATAATTTCTGCCAGGCCTTTCTGCGGGCTTTCCTCGTTATAGACCTCATCGCGGTATATGAACATGATGACGTCGGCATCCTGTTCTATAGCGCCGGATTCGCGCAGGTCGGACATGACCGGACGCCGGTCGGTGCGCGACTCGAGACTGCGGTTCAACTGCGACAGGGCGATGACCGGCACTGCCAGCTCCTTGGCGAGCGCCTTCAGGTTGCGCGATATTTCGGAGATCTCGGTCGCCCTGTTTTCCTTCGTATTGTTGACCTGCATCAGCTGCAGGTAGTCGATGACGATCAGCCCGAGGTCATGCTCGCGCTTGAGGCGCCGTGCCCGCGCCCGCAGTTCGATCGGCGTCAGGGCCGGGGTATCGTCAATATAGATCGGAGCACCATCGAGCAGGCTCACGGCCGAGGTCAGGCGCGGCCAGTCATCGTCATCCAGCTTGCCGGTACGGATCTTGTGCTGGTCGATGTGACCCAGGGAGGACATCATGCGCAGCGCCAGGTGCTCCCCCGGCATTTCCATGCTGAAAATGGCCACCGGCACCTGGTGCTTGATGGCGGCGTTTTCGGCGAAGTTCACTGCCAGCGTGGTCTTGCCCATCGAGGGCCGGCCGGCAACGATAATCAGGTCTGACGGTTGCAGTCCGGCCGTCATGTCGTCGAGATCGGCGAAACCGGTCGACACTCCGGTAATCGCATCATCCTGCTGGAACAGCATATCGATGCGATCAACGGCAGCCGCCAGCAGGCCGCGAATATTACGGAAACCGCGCTTGCCGCGCTTGCCCTGCTCGGCAATCTCGAAGACCAGTTTTTCGGCGTTATCAAGCAGGGCGCCGGAGTCACGGCCCTCGGTCTCGTAGCCGCTGCTGGCAATCTGGTTGCCGACATCGATGAGCTGACGCATGACCGAGTTTTCCCGCACGATCCCGGCGTAGGCCTTGATATTGGCGGCACTCGGTGTGTTTTGCGCCAATG
>CAMYKJ010000079.1 GCA_947258945.1 uncultured Ectothiorhodospiraceae bacterium | reverse complement strand
AGGCTACCTGCAATTCAACGAGTTCGACCATCGGGAACTGCTGCTGATCGAGCCGCTGCGCACCCTGCGCATTATCCATTACGCGGCCTGGCTGGCGCGCCGCTGGCAGGACCCGGCATTCCCGGCTGCATTTCCCTGGTTCAATACCGACCGTTACTGGGAGGAACATGTACTGACACTGCGTGAACAGGCCGGCCTGCTGAACGAACCGCCGCTGGTTATCTAGCAGCAGTCTATTGTTCGGGCCTGTGCGTATCCGGCAACGACCCGGGCAGTATATTACCCTGCAAAGGCGGAATCAGGCAGAACGACGTGCACTCTCGTCAAATTCTTCCAGTGGCTGCGGCCTGGAAATGGCATAACCCTGCGCATAGTCCACGCCGAGCTCGGACAACATTTCCATGATGCTTTCGCTCTCGACGAACTCCGCGATGGTCTTGATACCGATGATCTTGCCCAGTTGCTGGATAGCGCTGACCATGGCGTGGTTGACGTCATCGGTGTCCATGTCGCGTACGAACGTGCCGTCGATCTTGAGGTAGTCAACCGGCAGGTTCTTCAGGTAACCGAAAGAACTCAGGCCGCTGCCGAAGTCATCGAGCGCAAACCGGCAACCCAGCTTCCTGAGCTCGCGAATAAACTCCGAGGCAGCCGACAGGTTGGATATTGCGGCTGTCTCCGTAATCTCGAAACAGACCGATGCCGGTGGCACACCGTACTTCAGCATGGCTGTCTTGATATGCTGGTGGATGTCCGGATCGCAAATCGATGCACCTGACAGATTGATAGACATCATTCCCGGGCATTGCCCGTTATCAGTCCCGCAGTGCTCCGCGTACCATGCGAAACTGTGGCTCACGACCCAGCGGTCGATACCGGTGATCAGGTTGTAACGCTCCGCGGCAGGCAGGAACCTGCCCGGCATTACCAGTTCGCCCTGGTCGTCCTTCATGCGCACCAGCACCTCGAAATGCAGACCGCCGTCGTCATCCGGAGAAAGCGGCGCAATCAGCTGGCCAAACAGAACCAGGCGGTCCTCCAGTATGGCTTCCGATATCCGCGACACCCACTGCATCTCGTCCTGGCGACGCATGAGTTCCTCATCACTGGAGGTGTAGATGTGGTAGCGGTTGCCGCCCATATCCTTGGCTGCCTGGCAGGCCAGGTCGGCCTCGCTCATGGCATGCGTGGCACGCCGGCTGTGCTCGTTGATAAGTGTCATGCCGATACTGGTACTGATCTCGAACACACGCTCGTCATTGGAAAAGCGCAACCGCTTGACAGATTCCAGTATGTTTCCGGCCTGCGACAGGGCGTTATCGATGGAGCAGTTCTTCATCAGCACACCGAACTCGTCACCGCCCAGGCGCGCGATGGCATCCGAGTCTCGCAGGCATTTCTTCAGCATCGCCGAAAACTGTCTCAGGAGTTCATCTCCAGCCTCGTGCGAACCGGTATCGTTCACGATCTTCAGCTGGTCGATATCCACATGGAGCAACACATGCTCTTCGCCCGACTTGCCGGCATAGCCGATAGCATGATTGAGCTGCATTTCAAATTCAGACCTGTTGAGCAGACCGGTCAGCGCATCGTGTGTTGCAACGTATGACAGTTCGCGTTCCATGTTCCGCGTATCGGTCAGATCATGGAAGACCAGGATAACGCCGAGAGGTGTGTTCGCATTCGACATGATAGGAGATGCCGAATAGCGAACCGTGTACTGCTTACCATCGTTTCTGCGCAACACAATATCATTGTTCGGGGTCATCGTTTCGTCGACATGCAGGCACTGGCTGACAGCCTCCTCGATAAACGACTGGCTGTCGTTGTCGAACATCGAAAACACACGTGCTACCGAGAGGCCTCTCGCCATCTCGCAATCCCAGCCGGTCAGTTCTTCCGCCCGCGGGCTCAGGTACTCGATTTGCCCGTTTACATCCGTGGTAATGACTGCCTCCGCGATCGAGTGCAGCGTCAGTTCTGCGCGCTCTTTTTCCTGCTGCAGCTCGTATTCGGAGGACTTTCTTTCGGTGATATCCAGGATATATCCCGAGTAGTGCGTGATCTCGCCACCATCATTTCTGATCGGTACGGAATAGTCGTACACCCAGCGGATACGCCCGTCGTTGCACCTGATTCGGTAATCGATCCCCATTGATCGTGAACCGGACGCAGCGGAGAGTGACCAGGCCTTTGCCACGCGCTGCAGGTCATCCGGGTGGATGAGGTCACTGTATGTCGTTTGTCCGCCGACCAGCTGATCGGGACTGTAGCCAAACTGCGTCACGGTGCCGGAGATATACTCAAGCGGCCAGCCCTTGTCGGCCACGACGCGAAAAACGGTAACCGGCCCGTTGGTAAACAGCTGCTGCTCGGAAAGGAGGCTCTTCTGTATGGTTCCGCGCACCAGGATTTCGTCCTGCAGCTTCCGGTTTGCGGAGCGCATGCTGGTCACCAGCGACTGGTTTTCCGTGCGCAGCTGCAATGACATGATGACGCTCTTGTTGAAATTACGCGCAATCGCAATAAGGACGCCGGCGAACAGCATCAGGATAAGACCCAGGTTCGTCTGCAGGCTGCTGCTGTAGGCCAGCATGGACTGCGCGGGTATGAGAATACACGGCACCATGAATGCGATGTACACCGACAACATGGCAGCATAGGAGGATATGGCACCGGAGACGATACCCGCCAGACAGAGCACGGTGAAGGTCTGGTACTCGACCGGCCAGGAGAAACTGAATACCAGGCCGATGCTCCCCCAGACAATGCCGGCGACCAGCGCCCCGACGAAGAACAGCAGCATCCACCTGGACGACTGCTTGGACTGTTCCGATGCCTTGTGGTAACGCAACACCAGGCCCAGCCGCAGCAGTGTTTGCACCGTCTGGGCGACCAGCCACAGTGTCAGGTAACTGTGGTCAGCGACGGCCCAGAGACCGCCGGTGACCAGGCAGGCAATGACGAACGCTGCACCGATCGCGGTTGCTGCCTGGGTATAGACGAGCTCGATCTGCTGGCCCTCGACATCCGGGTCGAATACAGCGACCTCGGTCACCATGTCCGGCTCCATCAGTTCGTCGGGTATGCGGTGCTTGCTGGACTCGATTTCAGGCATGCGGACACCTGCCGCGACCACGGCCGCATGACAGCGCCTTTCCCTGGCGAAGCGGGAACCGTAAGGCCCCGAATCCACAATGGTTTTTCATACCCTCTGTATCGGGTCCCGGGCGCGAATATTGAGCCGGGCACGCGCCGGCACCCGCACCCCGCCGAATAGCCGGGATGCATTCTTACTTATTGTTTTATTTGAATATTTTTACTTAATCGTCCGGGCAGGACGTGTCGATCGGGATGGTGAAGCCCCTGCCCGCTGCGCCATTACCGGCCAGCGGCTGCTTGCGAACCAGCAGACCCGACTGGCTGCGATAGACACGGAAGATGTGCAGCTCGTCCATGGCCTCGTATACGGAACTGCCGTAGAACGTATCAACCGGCGACAGGCGACCCTTGTAGCGCCCCATAATCTCTGTCAGATCGGGCAGATCCGTGCTGTGCAGGGCATGGGCCTCATGTGCCTCGGTGTTTTCGTCGGTGACCTCCAGGTAGCGGCCACCGAGGCGTTCGATCCGGTACATCGAATCGAAACCAAACAGATTCGCCCACGGACGCCACTTGAGAAACTGCGCGTCCAGGCGCCAGTGCTCGCCGATCAGGCGGTAGGTCTGCGCCGTGCAAAAATCACCGTAGGCGATCGTGGCGGCATATTCGCGCGGACCGGTTTTTCTGAACGTCAGCTCCGCGATCGGCGACTCGCTGGTCAGGCGGTTCCAGGTGTGCAGATTGGAACCCAGCAGCAGCGCCGACAGGCCGGCCAACAGGACAAGACCATAGAGCGGGAATGCTATCAGGCGCTTCATTTTTTTGGGGGTCAGATCCCGGTTTTTACTAATATTCCAGACACGCTACCTGATTGGAGTTCATCAAAAAAGGAATATAAGCAAAAACCGGGATCTGACCCCCAAAAGAAAAGGCGGCAAACGCCGCCTTCTCCATCCTGCCCCGGGACAGGTGTCTACTTCACGGTCGGATCCAGCTCGCCGGACTCGTAGCGCCGGTACATGTCTTCCAGGTTGGTCGGCTTGATCTTGGAAGCGTTACCGGCCGTACCGAATGCCTCGTAGCGCGCCTTGCAGATCTCCTTCATACCCTCGGTGGCCGCCTTGAGATACTTGCGCGGATCGAAGTTGGCAGGATTGTCGTGCAGGTGCTTGCGGATGGCGCCGGTGGAGGCCATGCGCAGGTCAGTGTCGATGTTGACCTTGCGCACGCCGTGCTTGATGCCTTCCTGGATTTCCTCGACCGGTACACCGTAGGTCTCGCCCATGTCACCGCCATGCTCGTTGATGATCTTCAGCCAGTCCTGCGGGACCGAAGAGGAGCCGTGCATAACCAGGTGGGTATCCGGAATACGTGCATGGATTTCCTTGATGCGCTCTATGGCGAGAATATCGCCGGTCGGCGGGCGCGTGAACTTGTAGGCGCCATGGCTGGTACCGATGGCAATCGCCAGCGCGTCCACCTTGGTATCCTCAACGAACTTCGCGGCCTCTTCCGGGTCGGTCAGCAGCTGGTCGTGCGACAGCACGCCCTCGGGACAGCACGCCCTCGGCGCCGGAGCCGTCTTCCTCGCCGGCCATGCCGGTCTCGAGAGAACCCAGGCAACCCAGTTCGCCCTCGACGGACACGCCGCAGGCATGCGCCATGGCAACGGTACGGCCGGTGACGTCGGCGTTGTATTCATAGCTCATCGGCGTCTTCATGTCCTCGCCCAGAGAGCCGTCCATCATGACGGAGCTGAAGCCAAGCTGGATGGAGCGCTGACATACGGATGGCGACGCGCCATGGTCCTGGTGCACGACCAGCGGAATATGCGGCCACTGCTCGACGGCGGCCTGGATCAGGTGACGCAGGAACGGTGCACCGGCATACGAGCGGGCACCGGCTGATGCCTGGGCGATGACCGGGCTGTCGGTTTCATGAGCAGCTTCCATGATGGCATGCATCTGCTCCATGTTGTTAACGTTATACGCAGGACACCCGTAGCCGAATTCGGCTGCATGGTCCAGCAACTGGCGTAATGAAATTATGGCCATTGTCTTCTCCTCAAAAATCGCAAATTAATCTTACAAACATTCCAGATTGTCACAGGCT
>CAMYKJ010000078.1 GCA_947258945.1 uncultured Ectothiorhodospiraceae bacterium | reverse complement strand
CGTAGCCGTTCTGGGCTTCACCCTGGGTATGCCGGGGACCGCGCTGGCGGATCGCGATAATCGCGGCCACCGTCAGGGCCACAGCCAGCACGATGGTCAAAAGTCCCGGCAGAACCGGCAGCACCGGCAGAACCGGCAGCACAAGCGTGGTTACAGGCAAAACAAAGGCCATGACAAGCATCAAAAGCGTCATACCAAGCGTCACTACAAGGGCGGCCACGATCGTCATTACAAGGGAAACAACAGGCATCATGCCAAGCGCCACTACAAGAACTACAACAAGCATTATGGCCACCGCAACTACGGATATGGCGGTCATGGCGGTTACGGCGGCTACTATGATAATGATGATGATGACGACGAAAAGCTGCTGATCGGCCTGGTGGTCGGCGGGATCCTCGGCTACGCGCTGAATGAGAGTCAGAATAACGATGTCGACGATTACGACAGCTACTACCAGCCCAACTCTTATCAGGGCGGCAGCAGTTCCACCTGCCTGCAGGAGCGCGAATACCAGACGACAGTCATCGTCGGTGGTCGCGCGGTCGATGCCTACGGCACCGCCTGCCTGCAGCCGGACGGTTCGTGGACGCGCAGCCCGGCGGTTGCCTCCTACTGATTGCTCGTCCTTCTCTCCTCCCAATCCCCAATCTCCCCCGGGAGGAGAGAAGTTTTTTCAAGACAGATCCAACCATTCTTCAAATATATTACAGACGCAGCACGCGTCTGCTGTGCACTGTCCGGCATCCACTCTACTGTCATCCCCGCGCAGGCGGGGATCCAGCCCGTAAACAACCACTGTATGGATTATTTAATAAAAGAGCGAATCAGTGCACTGCTCATATTCTTGTTATAGCTATCATTAACGACTCTATGTTTACCGCTGGATCCCCGCCTGCGCGGGGATGACACGAGGCTGGATTCCCGCCTCGGCAATTACACCAGGCATCGCCTGAAGCGCCTGCTGTGGCTGCTCCCGGTTCTGGCATCCTGCTTCGCCCCGCCTCGCCCATGGCCCAGGCCAGCCTCTCGACCCGGACCATGCCCGTAATAATAGTCTGACCTCCTCCCTGCAGTCGTGCGCGGGGATGACAGAATAGTTAATTCGCTGAAACATCAATTGCAGGCGCGATGGATTTGCACGACAATTTATCCATGCGCCGTCTGCTGACAATCCTGATCATGGTTACGTTGCTGCCTGCCTGCGGCCGTAATAATGTCGAGGTCACCGTCAATCCGGAAAGCGGTCTGCAGTCCTGGAAGACCCGGGACCAGGTCTTCAGTCTGGAACTGGTGCCGCTGTTGCCGGATTTCGTACGCGCCGTGTTCGGTGCCAAGGGCCTGCCGAAGGAGGTGATCGAGGCGGTCAGCGCTTACTGCGTCTTCGGTACTATCATTCGCAACCAGGCCGACGAGCCGCTGTCCTACGATATGCGCACCTGGCGTTATGTCACCGCGGACGGCGTCGAGCACACTGCGCGGCCCAAGTCCGCCTGGGTGGAGGAATGGCGCGAGCAGGGGATCGCGTTTCGCTGGACGCTCCTGTACGAGGCGCAGACCTACGCGGTGGGCGACTGGGGGCAGGGATTTACCACGGTCAAGCTGCCGCCTGCAACGCAGTTTGACTTGCACTACAGCTGGCAGCAGGGAGACCGGACACATGAACGCATCATCAGGGATATGGCCTGTGCGCCTGCCACGCTCGATAACTAGCGCGCTGCTGCTCTGCCTGGGCTGGCTGGCCATGCCGTTGCCGGCCGCGGAAGAGGTCCCCGGGCTGAGTACCACGTTGACCGCAGTGGACCCGGTCGAGGCGCCGGACTTCACCCTGAGCGATATGGATGAGACCGCGCATACGCTGAGTGACCTGCGCGGCAATTACGTGCTGGTGAATTTCTGGGCGACATGGTGCCCGCCGTGCCGCAAGGAAATGCCTTCGCTGGAGTCGCTCTACCAGCAGTACCGGGAGAGGTCGTTCCGCGTGCTGGCCGTGAACCAGTGGGAGAACCCGGACCACGTGTTTTCCTACATGGGGGAGCTGGACGTGTTTCCCTCGTTCCCGATCCTGTTCGACCCGAAAAGCGAGGTCTCGGAACGTTATGGTGTGCGTGGCCTGCCGACTTCGTTCATCATCGACCCGCAAGGGCGAATTATCTACCGTGCAATCGGCGGCCGGGAATTCAATCACCCCGACGTCACCACCCTGATCGAATCGTTATTGAAAAAAGAATTGTAGGAGCGGACGATGTCCGCGAATAGAGAGGATTGATTTGTTCGCGGACATCGTCCGCTCCTGCGGCGCACCGTTACCGGTGCGTGACACGCACCCTGCGATCAACTGGTCTGTTTCTTTTTCTCGTCTTGCCCGGTCGTGTCGTCGTCGTCGGGATCCATAGTGCCCTGGCGCAGCTCGAAGTTCTGCTGCAGGTCGATGCGGCCATCGGCCTCCAGGGTGCCGACCCGGTCACCGTCCGTATTGATGATCACGGCGATCGGCTCCTGGAACAGCGGCCGGCGCACGAACTTCAGTTCCCAGCCGAAGTTCTCGATCTGGCGCAGCGCCTTGATCTGCTCCCCGTTCAGGTAGTCCTCGAGATTGTCCGGTACCGCTGACTCGCCCGTGCGCTTTTCCATCCAGTCTGGTGGTGTGGCCAGTTCCACCTCCTCGACGGTAATTTCCATGACTTCCACGGCGGCTCCCATGTCCGCATCACCACTTTGCTCGCGATAATTCTCGGTGTTGTCGATGACGATCTTGCCATCCGCGTCGAGCAGGCCGATTTCCTCCTTGTCATTGCTGATGACCACCGGTACCGGGTCCTGGAACAGCGGCCGGCGCACGAATTTCAGCGACCAGCCGAGCAATTCGAGCTCGCTTAGCGTCATGCGCTGTTCCGCATTGAGCTGCTCGCGGAGTGCGTCAATGTGCGCCTGTTCACCTGTACGTTTTTCACTTTTCATCGCGGGTTACCGTGTCGGTTGCCATCGGAATCTGGTCCTGGACAGGCTGTCGGCCGGGTTGGCCGATTACTTAAGCGACTGGGGCAGCGAGCTTTTCTGATTGGGCAGCCCGGCGGGGCTCAGGCGTCGCCGGCAGCGGCAACCAGGTACACGCCGGCCACCATCAGCATGCCGGCGGCCAGGTTGCGGGTCAGGCCCTGTTCACGAAACAGCCAGGCCCCGTAGAGCATGCCGAACAGCATGCTGGTGCGCTTGACTGCGACCATATAGGCCACCTCGATTTGCGCAATGGCATAAAAATGCGTCACCACCATCACTGCCATGCAGACGCCGATGCCGAGATATGCCCACGGGTGGCGTCCGAGCGCCTTCCAGCTGGAGATATCCCGCGAGGCGAACACCAGCGCGGTGCACAGGCCCAGTGCGACGAAATAAAACGGGCCGAAGAAGGCCGGCGTGACATGCAGCAGGGCCACCTTGCTGATCACCGAGGTCAGGCTGTAGATGGCGGCCGTGATCAGCATCAGGCGCGAGCCGCGTTCGCGCACGATGGCCCTGAAGGGCGCGAGTACGTCCAGCCTGCCGCCGTTGGTCGCGGTATGCAGGTTCAGGAGCCACGCGCCGCACACCACCAGCACGATGCCGGCCGTGCCGGCGCGGCTGACCTGCTCGCCGAGAAACAGATAGCCGGTGAGGATATTGAACACCGGCGTAAATGCCAGGTAGGGCAGGGTCAGTGACAGCGGCGACTCCCGGATCGCACGCATGTACAGCCACATGGCCACGATCTCCAGCGGCATCAGCACCACGATCCAGCCCCAGAAGACCGGCGACAACGCCGGCCAGGGTTGCCACAGCAGTACCGGCAGCAACAGCACGGCGGCGACCCCGAAACGGACCAGCACCAGGTCGCCCGCCCGGTAGTGAGCGAGGTAGCGCTTCGACAGTGCATCCGCGGTGGCGAGCGTGAAGGCCGACAGCAGGGTAAGTTCGAGCCAGTTCATCGCGGGAGTATATCCCGCACTGCCATGTGAACAGTAGGAGCGGGCCTGCCCGTGAAGCAGGCCGTCACGAAAGCACTGCAGGGTGGGTCACATCCGCGATATATAGATTAAGGTATCAAATCCGGTCGGCCGCTAACCTGTAAACCGGTGGCATTACTGCTATGCCACGCTTGGAAGTCCAACTGACAGGCAGGTGCCGACATGAACAACTGTAACCATCGCTATTTCCGGCTGCGTTCAGCCCTCCGCACAAGTGCATTGCTTGCCATTGCCCTCGTGGTTCAGGGCTGTGCCACCCTCAACAAGGAAGAATGCATGGTCGCCGACTGGCGCCTGATCGGCTACCAGGACGGCGTGGCCGGCAAGTCCGCCTCGGCAGTCGGCACCTATCGCAAGGACTGTGCCGAATATGCCGTGGTTCCGGACCTCGATGCCTACCAGGCCGGGCGCGCCGAGGGGCTGCAGGAGTACTGCAAGGCAGACAATGGTTACCGCCTGGGGCATGCCGGCAAGGGCTACGCCACGGTATGTCCAACCGGCATGGAGCCCGATTTTCGCGCGGCCTATAACGAGGGCCGTGAAATCTACATCGCCCGCTCCATCGTCAAGCGTACCCGTGGACGTATGCAGCAGCTCGAGCATGACCTGAGCGATCTCGAGAATGAGAAACAGTACAAGCTTGCCGACCTGGTGTCGGAGGGCCTGAGCGCCAATCAGCGCGTCATGATCCTGTACGATCTCAGTGAACTCGAGAAGGACAGAGACGCCATCGAGGA
>CAMYKJ010000077.1:6403-7217 GCA_947258945.1 uncultured Ectothiorhodospiraceae bacterium | reverse complement strand
GGTCCTGCAACACAATAGCGGGCTTGCATTTTTGGAGGGGTTCCCGAGTGGTCAAAGGGATCAGACTGTAAATCTGACGGCTCAGCCTTCGGAGGTTCAAATCCTCCCCCCTCCACCAGAAGTGGATTATCTCCCTGATTTGTAGGGGGAGGATGGGAGCCGATGGAGGTTCACGAAATCGCCGGGAGCGATTTCGAACGTCGCGCAGAGCGCGGCGTGCCCGCGGGGCGGAACGCCCCGCGCAGGATCAGGGAAGGAGTAAATCCTCCCCCCTCCACCAGACGGTCGATAATTACTGAATTTGTTTTTGCAGGGGCGCTGGCTCGGCGGGTGTAGTTCAACGGTAGAACCTCAGCCTTCCAAGCTGATGATGTGGGTTCGATTCCCATCACCCGCTCCAATGTGTAAGAGCAGATACAAGAAAAAAGAGAAAAGTTGCAAGTAATAGCGTGCGCTTTGCGCACAGCCATTCTCTTGTAACTCGTAACTTTTTACTTGTATCTGTTTTTTGGCCCATATAGCTCAGTCGGTAGAGCACTTCCTTGGTAAGGAAGAGGTCACCGGTTCAAATCCGGTTATGGGCTCCAGGTCAGCTGGATTTATTTAAATCGGTATGCACTAACCGCGAGGGGAGTCAGAGGTAATGTCCAAGGAAAAATTTGAGCGTACGAAGCCGCATGTGAATGTAGGAACGATTGGTCACGTTGATCACGGCAAGACGACGTTGACGGCGGCGATCACGAAGGTGATGGCTGAGCAGCAGGGCGGCGAGTTCAAGGCGTATGACCAGATTGACAATGCGCCGGAGGAACGC
>CAMYKJ010000077.1:0-6311 GCA_947258945.1 uncultured Ectothiorhodospiraceae bacterium | reverse complement strand
GAACATGATCACGGGTGCGGCGCAGATGGACGGCGCGATTCTGGTGGTGAGTGCGGCGGACGGTCCGATGCCGCAGACGCGCGAGCACATACTGCTGTCTCGCCAGGTGGGTGTGCCCTACATATTGGTGTACATGAACAAGGCGGACCAGGTGGATGACGCCGAGCTGCTGGAGCTGGTGGAGATGGAGATCCGCGAGCTGCTGGACAGTTACGACTTCCCGGGTGACGACACGCCGATCGTGACGGGTTCGGCGCTGAAGGCGCTGGAGGGTGACACCAGTGATATTGGTGTACCGTCGATCGTCAAGCTGGTGGAGGAGATGGACAAGTACATTCCGGAGCCGGAGCGTGCGGTGGACGGTGATTTTCTGATGCCGGTGGAGGATGTGTTTTCGATTTCGGGTCGTGGCACGGTGGTCACGGGTCGCGTGGAGCGCGGCATCGTCAAGGTAGGTGAGGATCTTGAGATTGTCGGCATCAAGGACACGCTGAAGACGACCTGCACGGGTGTGGAGATGTTCCGCAAGCTGCTGGACCAGGGTCAGGCGGGCGACAACGTGGGCGTATTGCTGCGTGGTACGAAGCGTGAAGAGGTTGAGCGTGGTCAGGTGCTGTGCAAGCCCGGGAGTATCAAGCCGCACACGAAGTTCGAGTGCGAGGTGTACGTGCTGAGCAAGGACGAGGGTGGCCGTCACACGCCGTTTTTCAGCAATTATCGTCCGCAGTTTTACTTTCGCACGACGGACGTGACGGGTGCATGTGATCTGCCGGAGGGTGTGGAGATGGTGATGCCGGGTGACAACGTGAAGATGACGGTGTCGCTGATTGCGCCGATTGCGATGGAAGACGGCCTGCGCTTCGCGATTCGCGAGGGTGGCCGTACCGTCGGTGCCGGCGTGGTGTCGAAGATCCTGGAATAACAGGTGACAGGTGAATCGTGAAAGGTGAATAACATCCGTTTCACATTTCACATTTCACGTATACGGAGTTAATTAAGGCCAGTAGCTCAATTGGCAGAGCGGCGGTCTCCAAAACCGCAGGTTGGGGGTTCGATTCCCTCCTGGCCTGCCATAAAGGCAGGAAACAAGACGCAAGAGAAAAGAAACAAGAGAAGGAAGTGTGTGGATCGCACTCGACTGCTTGTATCTTTAATCTTTTAACTTTTATCTGGGGTCTATGAACGCAAAAGCTGAAACAGAAGGTAGTGCACTCGACAACCTGAAGTTATGGGTCGGTGTATCGATTCTGGCCGGGGCAATTTTCGCCTTTTATCACTTCGAGGAACAGATTCTGGTCGTGCGGGTGCTGGGGCTGCTGGCTGCGGCCGGCGTGGCGATCTTTATCGTGGCCCAGTCCAGTACCGGCAAGAGCATAATCGGCTTCATCAGCGGCGCGCACAGCGAGACGCGTCGCGTGGTCTGGCCGTCGCGTGCCGAAACCACGCAGACCACGCTGGCGGTGCTGTTCATTGTATTGCTGGTAGGTATTGCGCTCTGGCTGCTGGACATGTTCCTGGCGAGATCCTGGTGCCGACGGAAGAAGTGGTGGAGATGCGCGAGGGTTCGAAACGCAAGAGCGAGCGCAAGTTCTTTCCGGGCTATGTGCTGGTGCAAATGGACATGAACGAGGATACCTGGCACCTGGTCAAGGATGCACCCAAGGTGCTCGGATTTATCGGCGGTACGAGCGACAGGCCGGCGCCGATTACAGAGCGCGAGGCGGATTCAATCCTGCAGCGCGTGCAGGAAGGTGTCGACAAGCCGCGCCCGAAGGTGCTGTTCGAGGCCGGCGAGGTAGTGCGCGTCACCGATGGCCCGTTCAACGACTTCAACGGCGTCGTCGAGGAAGTGAACTACGAGAAGAGCCGGCTGCGGGTCTCGGTGCTGATCTTCGGCCGTTCGACCCCGGTCGAACTCGAGTTCGGGCAGGTGGAGAAGGCTTAAATATATTCATTGTAGGAGCGGATCGCATCCGCGATTAAAAACAATCGCGCACGCGGTGCGCTCCTACAGGTAATTGTAAACACAGGGGAGCCGCAAGGCGTTCGTACCCACAGGAGTTAAACAGGATGGCCAAGAAAATCGAGGCATATATCAAGCTGCAGGTGCCTGCAGGTGAAGCCAACCCGAGCCCGCCGGTCGGTCCGGCGCTGGGCCAGCATGGCGTCAACATCATGGAATTCTGCAAGGCATTCAATGGCCAGACGCAGAAAGTCGAGAAGGGGCTGCCGATCCCGGTCGTGATCACGGTTTACAACGACCGCAGCTTTACTTTCATTACCAAGACGCCGCCGGCGTCTGTCCTGCTGAAAAAGGCGGCCGGTGTCCCGAAGGGTTCCGGTACACCCAATACCAGCAAGGTGGGTGTGGTGACGCGCGCGCAACTGGAAGAAATCGCGACCACCAAGATGCCCGACCTGAATGCCGCGGACATGGATGCGGCTGTACGTATTATTGCCGGAAGTGCCCGCAGCATGGGCCTTGATGTGAAGGAGTAGGGATCATGGCCAAACTGAGCAAACGGGCGAAAGCCATCCAGGAAAAGGTCGAGCACGGCAGGCAGTACCCGATCGACGAGGCACTGGCGCTGTTGCAGGACCTGTCCGGCGCGAAGTTCAAGGAATCCGTCGATGTCAGCGTCAATCTCGGCGTGGACCCGCGCAAGTCCGACCAGAACGTGCGCGGCGCCACGGTGCTGCCGAACGGTACCGGCAAGTCGGTGCGGGTTGCTGTATTCACCCAGGGTGCCAATGCCGATGCGGCGCAGGAAGCCGGTGCGGATATCGTGGGTATGGATGACCTCGCGGACGAAGTGAAAAAGGGCAACCTGGATTTCGACGTCGTGATCGCATCACCGGATGCCATGCGCGTCGTGGGCGCACTGGGCCAGATCCTCGGCCCGCGCGGCCTGATGCCGAACCCGAAGGTCGGTACCGTGACCCCGGACGTGGCCGCGGCCGTGAAAAATGCCAAGGCCGGCCAGGTGCGTTACCGCACGGATAAAGCAGGCATCATTCACTGTCCCATCGGCCGGATTGATTTTGCAGCAGGCTCCCTGAAGGAAAACCTGATGGCATTGCTGGCAGACCTGAACAAGGCCAAGCCGTCATCCGCCAAGGGTGTTTTCCTGAAAAAGGTGTCGGTCTCGACCACCATGGGGCCCGGTCTGCAGATCGACCAGGCGAGCCTGGAACTATAGAGTTTTTTCATTATCCCTCTCTCCCTCCGGGAGAGAGATGGAGAGAGGGGATCTAAAAGATTTTTTATCCCCTCTCTCCAGCCCTCCCCCTGAGGGGGAGGGGGTAAACGGATTTTGGCGTCAGCGGGCAGATGTTTGCCGGCGACCGTCAAAGACCGCAGGTACCCGGTTCAACCGGGTTTAATGGTTCTGTTGATACACGCAGAACGGCCTGCGCAGATGGTGCGCGAAATGACAGCAAGTGTTGCGGTCGTATTAATACCACGACGGCCTGTCTTCAAGCCACCACACAGAGTGCACCGGGGCAATTGACCGGTGAATTGTAACCGGAACGGAATGTACGTGTGAACTGCACGCGTGGCTTTCCGAAGAGGTAAACACAATGGCATTAACGCTTGAAGAGAAAAAGGCTGTTGTTGCTGAAGTGTCTGAAGTCGCCAGGGGGGCTTTTTCCGCCGTGGCCGCCGAGTATTGCGGTCTGACGGTCGAGGAAATGACCAGCCTGCGTAGCAAGGCCCGCGAGGACAATGTCTATCTGCGCGTCGTGAAAAATACGCTGGCACGTCGTGCCCTTGAGGATACCGACTTCGCATGCATGAGTGACCGGCTGACCGGACCGCTGATCCTGGCGTTTTCCCAGGAAGATCCCGGTGCAGCCGCGCGTGTGACCAAGGACTTTGCCAAAGCTCATGACAAGTTCGAGGTCACCATGCTGTCCGTGGGTGGTGAGTTGCTGGAGGCGTCGGAAATCGACAAGCTCGCAACGCTCCCGACCCGCGACCAGGCAATCAGCTTGCTGATGGCAGTGATGAAGGCCCCGACCGAGAAGTTCGTCCGTACACTCAACGAAGTGCCGGGCAAGCTGACGCGTACGGTGGCGGCCATCCGTGACCAGAAGGCAGCTTAACTAACAGTAACCAGTAGCGAGTAGAAAGTGGTCAGGATTTGTTTTCCTGGCAACCTGTTACTCGCAACTCGCAACTTTTGTAATAGGAGTATTTGTTATGGCCGTTTCACAGGAAGAAATTCTGGAAACAATCTCGAACATGTCAGTGATGGAGGTCGTCGACCTGATCTCTGCAATGGAAGATAAATTTGGTGTGTCCGCTGCCGCAGCCGTTGCCGCTGCACCGGTGGCCGGTGGTGGCGAAGCAGCCGCTGCTGAAGAAAAGGACGAGTTCGACGTCGTTATGACCAGCTTTGGCGACAACAAGGTGTCTGTCATCAAGGCGGTTCGCGGTATCACCGGCCTGGGCCTCAAGGAGGCGAAGGAGATGGTGGAAGGTGCCCCTTCAACCGTCAAGGAAGCTGCCACCAAGGACGAGGCCGAAGAGGTAAAGAAGCAGCTTGAGGAAGCCGGCGCAAAAGTCGAGCTCAAGTAAACGGGTCGCACGTAATCCATTTGTGATTACAGCAACCCTGGAATTACAGGGGAGGCTGGATGCAGTCAATGCGTCCGGCCTGTTCCTGTTTGTTGGAAATACACGGGCGCTTCACCTGTTGCGAAGCGCCTGCCTGTCCCGGTTGACGGTCTGACCGGCGGCGGCGAACAGATTCCTTCATCTTTTATGGAGAGGAAAACCGATGGCCTATAGCTACACCGAGAAGAAACGCATTCGCAAGGACTTTGGCGTGCGCCACAGCATACTGGAAGTACCGTATCTGCTGGAGACCCAGATCGAGTCCTATCGTGACTTCCTGCAGGCAGACAGGGACCCGGAGTCCCGTGATGACAAGGGCCTGCATGCGGCCTTCAGTTCGGTTTTCCCGATCGTCAGCTATTCCGGTAATGCGGCGCTTGACTATGTGAACTACCGCCTCGGCGAGCCGGCGTTCGATGTCAAGGAGTGCCAGATGCGCGGCCTGACCTTCGCGGCCCCGCTGCGCGCGCTGGTCCGCCTCATCATCTATGACAAGGATTCCCCGGCCGATGCCAAGAAGATCAAGGACATCAAGGAGCAGGAAGTCTACATGGGCGAGCTGCCACTGATGACCGAAAACGGTACCTTCGTTATCAACGGCACCGAGCGCGTGATCGTCTCCCAGCTGCATCGTTCGCCGGGCGTGTTCTTCGACCACGACAAGGGCAAGACCCATTCATCCGGCAAGCTGCTGTTTTCCGCGCGTGTGATTCCCTACCGCGGTTCCTGGCTCGACATGGAGTTCGATCCGAAGGACTGCGTGTTTGTCCGTATCGACCGCCGTCGCAAGCTGCCGGCGAGTATTCTGCTGCGTGCGCTGGGTTACGACAACGAGCAGATCCTCGACATGTTCTTCGAGACCAACAAGTTCACCTTCACGAAGAGCGAGATCAAGCTCAGCCTGGTCGCCGAGCGCCTGCGCGGCGAAGTGGCTTCGTTCGATATCAAGGTCAAGGGCAAGGTCATTGTCGAGGAAGGCCGGCGTATTACCGCGCGCCATATCCGCGAGCTCGAGAAAACCGGCGTGAAATCGCTGGTCGTGCCCGACGAGTACATGATTGGCAAGACCATCGCGACCAATATCATCGACAAGGAAACCGGCGAGATCATTGCCAATGCCAACGATGAGATCACCGAGGAACTGCTGGCGAAACTGCGCGAGAGCGATGTCAAGGAAATCAGCACGTTATACGTAAATGACCTCGATCGCGGTCCGTACATGTCCAGCACCCTGCGCATCGACCCGACCACCACCGAACTGGAGGCCATGGTCGAGATCTACCGCATGATGCGTCCCGGCGAACCGCCGACCAAGGATGCCGCGCAGAACCTGTTCAATAACGTGTTCTTCACCAGCGATCGCTACGACCTGTCGGCCGTCGGCCGGATGAAGTTCAACCGCCGCGTCGGTCGCGATGAGCTGACCGGTGAAGGCACGCTCTCCAGTGAAGACATCATCGATGTCATGAGGATACTGGTCGATATTCGCAACGGTAACGGCTTCGTTGACGATATCGACCACCTCGGCAACCGCCGTATCCGCTGTGTTGGCGAAATGGCGGAGAACGTGTTCCGCATCGGCCTGGTACGTGTCGAACGTGCCGTGAAGGAGCGCCTTAGCCTGGCCGAGTCCGAGAGCCTGATGCCGCAGGAGCTTATCAATGCCAAACCGGTCGCGGCGGCCGTCAAG
>CAMYKJ010000076.1 GCA_947258945.1 uncultured Ectothiorhodospiraceae bacterium | reverse complement strand
GCATAACCCGGCCCTGCCTCGTCGAACAGGATGACGGAACCGGCCACAAAGGCGATCACACCACCGAATCCAAGCGCGCCGAAGCTCGGCACGACCGCCTCGGCCAGCATGAAGATGATACCCAGTGCCACCAGTGCCAGGCCCGCATAATTGACCGGCAGGATCTGGAAGGCATACAACGCCAGCAACAGGCAGATGGCGCCCGCCACGCCCGGCAGCACGAAACCCGGGTTGGCAAATTCAAAGAACAGGCCGTAGATACCGATCAGCATCAGGATATAGGCGACGTTCGGATCGGTGATCACGGCCAGCAGCTGGTTGCGCCAGTCCGGCTCGACCGACACCAGTGTCAGTCCCGTGGTATCAAGCACCTGCGGCATGCCGCCGACTGTCACGCTGCGGCCATGCGCCTGTTCCAGCAGGTCACGCACACCCAGGGCCACGATATCGATGACGCCCTGCTCGAGCGCCTCGCCGGCCGACAGGCTGGCGGCCTCGCGCACCGCCAGTTCCGCCCAGTCCACGTTGCGCCCGCGCATTTGTGCCAGACTGCGGATATAGGCCACCGCATCGTTGACCAGCTTGCTCTCCATGGCATCAGGCTTGTCCGCGCCCCCTTCCTCCTCCGTCTTGCCACCCAGCAAATCATCCTTGTCCGGGATGCCGCCGATCTGAACCGGCGTGGCGGCACCCAGATTGGTACCGGGCGCCATGGCCGCGACGTGGCTGGCATAGAGGATATAGGTGCCGGCACTGGCTGCACGCGCACCGCCGGGCCAGACATAGGTTGCCACCGGCAACGGTGAGACCAGGATGTGCTGGATGATGTCGCGCATGGCGGAGTCCAGCCCGCCCGGTGTGTCCATCTTGATGATAACGAGTGCAGCACCCTGCTCATGTCCGGCTTCAAGGCCGCGCCGGATGTAGTCGGACGTGGCCGGGCCGATGGCGCCATCGACGGTGAGCAACAGCGCAAAACGCTCGTTTGCCTGCGGGAACCAGGCGGGCGCCAGCACCACTGCTGCAAGCAGCAACAGCTTCATCCACCGGGCCTGAGCATGTAATCGAAGCTTCATAGTCTTTTACATTAGCAGAAAGCACCTATGCGCGCCTGCAGATGTTTCAAACGGGGTAGGAGCGGATCGCATCCGCGAATAAATTGTGCGCGCTTCGCTCCTGCTGCACCCGGCTTTTCCGCCTGCGAGGGAATGACACAGGCTGGATTCCCGCCGGAGCCTGTCCCCGCGGAGGCGGGGGCGGGAATGACTGCGGATTATATTGATCGCGCCTGCGAAGCCGGTTCCCGCGGCGGCGGGGAGCACACCTGCAGGCAGACCGCGTTATTTCAGGTCAGTTCTGCCACACTGCGCAACCCTGCGCACGCAGCCAGTCGGCCAGGGCCGCCTCGCGCTCCTCGTCCGGCAAGTCACTTGCCTCGAAGCCGTCCATCAGATCCAGCGCCAGCTCGGTGCCGTACTCGCGCGGGTACTTGCTGCTGCGGTAGCCGACCATGTGCTGCAGAAAGCGGTCGCCCGGCGCATGCACGGTCATACCGACATAGACACAGGGCATACCCTCGACGTAGTTCGGATTTTCCTGGCGGAAATCCCGGTCCCATAACACCTCGGGGTCGAGCGTGATGACATACAGGTTGCGCGGCACGCGGCGTTTCGAGGCCTTGCGCGCCTTGTCCTGCCACTCGAGTATTTTCCGGTCGCGTTCCTCGTCCTGCATGTTCAGGCCGTCATCCTGTCCGGATATCACTTGTCCTTAAGATACCAGCGGTCATGAAAAGTAGCGACCCACCGGGGTTTATAGGCAACCACCAGCGACATAACGCCGCCGTTGATGAAGCCTTCGCCAAACATCAGCATGGGAATGATCATCAGGAAATTACTGACGATGGTGCCGGCCGGCTGCACGCCGGCGACATGCTGCAACAGCCCCGATGCGCCCGCGGCCAGCAGGATGGACAGCGCACCGGCGAGAAAGGCGTTGATGAATACGTAGATAAAGTAATTGTGCGGCAGGCGGCGCCCAGCCGGCCACACCCTGCCAGGTATTGAAGGCCACGACCAGGCTGGCGGCAAGCAGCGCGAACTGCCATTCAAACATCAGACACAGCAGCGTCATGCCAAGCAGGTGATAATGCAGGCCGGCCTGGATACCGCCGCGCATCACCCACAACAGGCTCACCGCCACAATGGTGGCGAGGTAGATGTTCAGCGCCTCGCTGTCCCGGATTTTCGACCAGGGCGCGGTCAGCAGCGCCGCGAGCAGCAGCAGGCCGTACAGCACGGCCCCGCCCCACAGGTAACCACCGGCAAACAGGCTGGCCGGGATATCCATGTGCGTAACCGGCGCATCCGGCCGAAACAGGGCTACGGCATTGCGGCAGGCGATGCGCGACGCCACCGCCTCCGGCAGCTGTGCCAGCCAGCCACGGTGATAGCCCCAGAAGCGGCCCAGCTCCTGCCAGCCGGTATCCGCCTCATCCCAGCGATCGAGCTGGTCAACCGGCCACACCGGATCGGAACCGACCATGAAGCGGTCTGGGTAACGCAGCAACAGGTCGCGCCATGCCGGCAACAACTCACCCCGGGGGCCCGTGATCGGGTTGTCCACAAACCGCCATGGATCGCGTGCGGCCAGACCGGCCCAGACGTTGTTGCAGGCCACCAGTACGGACTCGACCGCTGACGGTGGCAGGATCGCACCCGCATGCGCCCACACGATACGCGTCCGCGGATAGCGCGTGCACAGTGCGAGCATGGGATCGGGGCGGGAAAATTCCGTGTGCAGCATGACGGGAACCGCGTACTCCTCCGCCAGCTCCAGCAGGTGCGACAGAACGTCGCCCCGTGCCGGGCGTGCCGCAAATCCGCCGACCAGGTGCAGCTCGCCGATGCCGTGATACCTGCCGGAGGCAAGTGCTGCGCGCGCACGCGACACCAATACCTGCCGGAGGCAAGTGCTGCGCGCGCACGCGACACCACGTCGGGATCGGTCATCCAGCGATACCAGTCACCGCCCTCGCGGTAGGGGCTGTAGATCGGCACGATGCGCCCGGGATCGTGCTGCGCCAGGGTCAGGGCTAGGTCGGCCGGCGTGCCGATGACCACGCCCAGTACGACCCGCTCTGCATCGAGCGCATGCAGGGCATCATTCGGCGCGGTCACGTCCTGCTGGCTCCACTTGTAATGCAGGTGCATATCGGCAACGGGTAACCGTGCAGGCACAGAAGCCGGCAGGAGCAGCACGAGGATCAACAGCAGGACGGGCATCGCGAACCGTGGAGCATTGCGGGAATATTTCCTAATATATAGTCAAGTCAGTGCCGACACCATGATTATGGGTCACACAGTGAGGCCAGCCATGCCACTCGCCATTCCCGCCGTCAGCGACCGGACCGATGCCGGCGATGCCATCACCTTTGTCCTGGACAAACTGTCCGCTTATGACATGCACCTGCTGGACTGGGTGCGGGTCTACCCCATGACCGACACGCAGCACCAGCCGCACATTGCCGGCGAGTCGGCACCGGCCACACTCAGTACCTGCTGGACACCGCGCGACGCCCTGTCTGCTGACGAAACACCGCAGCCGCAACACATGTACCGCATCAAGGTGAACGTGTGGCTGGGTACCGACTATCCATTGAGGGAACGCAACTGGGGCCGGGTGCCGCCCATCCCCATCCGCCGCCGCAGCATACCGGACCGCTTCACCACGCGCGGCCTGTGTGAATGGACCTACCCGGACCGCCTGGCGGCCACCGTGCATGCACTGGCTCGCCCGCTGTTCCTGTTCCTGGCACATACGCACCAGGTCACGCAAAATCCGAGTAACAGCAATGCCAGCGCCTGGGGCCACCGCTGGATGGTTGAATGGCTGCGCGATCACGGGCAGGAACAGGCAGCCGACACGCTGGCGGCACAACTCGTGCAGTGGACCCTGATCCAGAGCAAGGGATTGTGAAGACGCCGGGATTTCCTGATATTGGACCCTGATCCAGAGCAAGGGATTGTGAAGACGCCGGGATTTCCTGATATCCTGCGCACCTCCCGACAAACAGAATCCACCCGCCGCCGCCGCGGCCCCGCAGTCTATGTCCGCTTCATTACCCGAATTTCTGCACGAACTGGTCAGCAACAGTGAACTGCAGGCCACCCTGCTGGTGGCGCTGGTCGCACTGGCGGGTGTGCTCTACCTGCTAAGGAACAGGGTGCGTCGCTGGAACAGCGAACGCAAGACCAGGAAAATCATCCAGCGTCTCGGTGCGCGCCGCATCGAGAATATCCGCCTGCCGGACGGTACCGGCGGCGAGGTCATCATCGAAAACCTGCTGCTGGCACCGGACGCACTTGTCATCGCCGGCATCAAGCGTTTCGACGGCCTGATATTCGGCGCACGACTGACCGACCAGTGGACCCAGGTGCTCGGCCGGCGCAGTTACAAGTTCGACAACCCGGACCATTACCTGCAGCGCCAGCTCAATGCCATCGCACAGATTGTCCCCGACGCCCCGGTCACCGGCTGGCACCTGTTTACCAACGCGAAGTTCCCCAGGGACAAGCCCGACAGCGTACTGCTGCTGGGCGACCTGAAGACATTGCCGCCACGCCCGCGCTACGCGGACATCCCGAAACAGCTGCGCGCGGCATGGAAGCAGGTGCTTGAGGTGGTTGGCTAACCGGGCCACAACTCATCACAGGCAGGGGGCATGAGCGCAGCCTGTTGCACCCTGCAGCCCGTCCTTCCCGCAAGACAGGAATACCCGGCGCCGCTACAGCGGCCCGGGTAACATCCGCACCCCCACCCCGGCGAGTGGACCGCACGGGATCCGTTGCCCGCGCCGGGCCGACCGGCAGGAAAACTACAAACTACTGATTTAATTAATATTTTATGGCTACGCCTGTACTTCAGGCCAATAGTCGGCGGCACTTGCCACCCCTAAACTGTTATCATGAAAGCTGGATAACCCGGAACGACAGCCGGTACCCGGTCCGGGAGGAATGATGGCATCACGCATGAACAAACGCTCGAACACCCTGCTCCTGACCCGCGCTGACGGCAGGGTTCGCAGCTTCGCCTATCAACCGCAACGCGCCCTGAGGCTCATTGCCCTGACCGTGGTAGCGCTGTGCCTCGCCATTCTCTACGGCGGCTTTCGCCTTGGTGTGAACCTGGAGGCACGCAGCCAGTTGAACGAGGTCAGGGACCTGCAGAACCTGTCTGACATGCAGCAGGAGGAAATCGCGCAGGCACGCACCACAGCACAGGACAATCTCGATGCACTGACCCTGCGGCTTGGCCGCATGCAGGCCCAGGTGCTGCGCCTCGACGCACTCGGCAAACGACTGGTTAGCGCCGCCGACCTCGATGCCGGTGAATTCGACTTTGATATCGCACCACCGATTGGCGGCCCGCAGGACACGGTCGCGCTTGGCGACAACACGATACCGGATTTCCTTGGCATGCTCGACGAACTGGATACGACCGTTGCCGACCGCGGGCACAAGCTGGATATTCTGGAACAGGTGCTGATGTACCGCAGTGTCAGTGAGCGTGTCACACCCTCCGGCAGCGCGGTTAAACAGGGCCTGCTGTCGTCGAAATTCGGTTCGCGCATCGATCCGTTTACCGGCAAACGAGAAACACACAAGGGTATCGACGTTGCCGGCAAGGAAGGCAGTATTATCCTCGCCGTGGGTGACGGCGTCGTGACGTTCGCGGGCGAGCGCAAGGGTTACGGCAACCTCGTCGAACTGGATCACGGCAAAGGCTATACCACCCGTTACGCACACAACCAGGACCACCTGGTCAGCATCGGCGAGACCGTCCGGAAGGGCCAGCCCGTCGCACTGATGGGTTCCACCGGCCGCTCCACCGGACCGCATGTGCATGTCGAGGTCCTGCGCGACGGCAAACAGGTCAACCCGGCGAAATACCTCAAGAACTGACCCACCGACTGCGCGCATCAACCACAAGCGATATTACCTGTCGAGCTTGTGAAACTCCCACACCAATCAGAGCGCCTGCAGAAGCGGATCGCATCCGCGAATTGCTTCACGCCTGGTGGCGAGAAAGCCCGTTTACGAAATGCGACTCTGTGCGCGCCGCACGGCACCCCGCGCCATGGCATGTTCGATAACATGCATCGCAACATCCGCAGCGGTCTTCAGCAACAGGAAGGCCAGCAGCGCACCCTGGCTGCCACCGGAAAACGAGCCTCCCGCGACAATCATCAGGTGCATCGGGATAATCCGCACGTAGGGAAAAAACATGATACTGCCGATGTTCGGCACCCGGTCCTGTTCCCGCGGCCGGTTGTAGCGGTATGAAAACCGGTGGTTGATGTAGAACACCAGGATGCACACGACGACGCTGAATAACGGAAAAGGTCCCGTCGTTTCGGTTTCAGTGGCAAGAAATCCCATGTAGGCGACATGAAAAAACCCGTAATGCAGGGCAAAGAATCCCGCCACCTTGCGCTGCGTCTCGGGTGTCGGGTCCACGGGTTTGCCGCCCATGCGGAAATTCTCCGTGGAAAACTCCTGCAGACCCATGATGCGGTGGATGTTGAAGTACCCGATGACGATGCTCTGCCCGCAGTAGATCCACATCAGGACATGGACATCCCACTGCTGGAACACCGCCAGGATGATGGTCAGCAGGTTGGACAGCAGCAGGGCCGTGACGGAACGGTCGCTGTACAGCTTGCCGGTCAGGCCGATTGTGCCGCTTGTATCCATCTCGATATTCCTGCGCCGCTTGATTCATGGAGATACCCGTCTTTTCGGCGGCCCGCGGTCAGGCTGTAGCAGCGCTGCTGGCAGGCCGGAGCCGGCCTTTATTCCTCACCGCATTCCCTATATTGTTTAACCCATGCCGACACGCGCCGAAGAACTTTGCAACCAGTGGATGGCCACGGGCCTCGATCGCGATGACCTGGATCCCGATCCGTTCAGGCAGTTCGAGCAGTGGTTCACGCAGGCGATCGATTCGGGTATCCCCGAACCCAATGCCTTCAGCCTCGCCACGGTCGACGCCGACTGCCAGCCGTGGGCGCGTACCGTACTGCTGAAACTCTTCGATGAAACCGGCTTCGTGTTTTTCACCAACTACCATAGCGACAAGGCCAGGCAGATCGCGGCAAACAATCGCGTCGCCCTGCTCTTCCCGTGGGCGGCACTGGGCCGCCAGGTCAAGATCGGCGGCACGGCAGAAAAAATCCCGACCGCGGAATCGATGCACTACTTTGCCACCCGACCGCGCGGCAGCCAGATCGGTGCCTGGGCCTCGCCGCAAAGCCGGGTCATCACCTCCCGCTCACTGCTGGATGCCAAGGTCGACGAGATCAAGCGCAAGTTTGCCCGTGGCGAGGTGCCGTTGCCGGACTTCTGGGGCGGCTATCGCGTCACCCCGTTCGAGATCGAGTTCTGGCAGGCACGCGACAGCCGCCTGCATGACCGGTTTGTCTACAGCCGCAACGATCAGGGCTGGGGCATTCAACGTCGGGCACCGTGAGGCATTGATCCCCCGCCTGCGTCACCCCGCCCGCTAACCTCCCCTGCGACGATATGTCGCATATTATTATTTGCTTATTTACTAATAATTAGTATTATGGTCTTATACATGGCGAAAGAGGTATGCTTATGTTTAATATATTCAAACATTTAGTAACGATGATCGCGCTGCTGGCCATCACCGGCACGGCGCCGGCGGAAGAGCCGGAGCTCTGCGAATCGTTCATGGACGGCCGGGTGGACGAATCCCTGCTGGCGGGCATGTTGTCGGCGGCCGAGGACGGCCACCTCTTCCGGATCAAGCCGGGCAGTTCCCAGGTCGGTTTCTGCGTGGACAGCAAGTTGCGCCGCATCGAGGGCAACTTCAGCGATTTCCGCGGCGGGATGGCGCTGGGCGCCGGCGAGCCGAACAACGGCCAGACCCTGGTGCTGATCCGGGCCGACAGCCTGGACACGCAGGGCGCGCTGGTGCGCAGCCTGCTCAAGAGCGAGAATTTCTTCGACGTGGAGCGCTACCCGGATGTGCTGTTCATCAGCAACGAGTTCCACTGGACGGGCCCGCAGACAGCCGTACTGAAGGGTGACCTGACCCTGCGCGGGATCACCAGGCCGATCTTCTTCGATGTCACCGTGACACCGCTGGATAATCGCACCACCGGAGAGGCCGGCACGCTCGAGGTCAAGGCAACCGCCACCATCAACCGGGCGGATTTCGGCATGGACCAGCTCGACAATTTAGTCGACGGCGATGTAACGCTGTGTATGACGGTGCAGGCGCAGAAGTACGAAAGGATCGGCCTCAGCGAACGTGATCGCTCCAGTTCCACGTCGTCTTGATCGCCTGCCCGGATAACGCAAATGTCTCCACTGTCATTGACGGCAGCCGCAATATCGCACAGGAATAATTAAACGCTGCACTACCCGGGTTCACCACCAGGGTGTTGCCCACCTGTTCGGCAAACACCTGGTGTGTATGACCGACCACCAGCACATCGGGCTCGAATGACTGCAGTAGTTCCGCCCAGTCGGCCACCCGGTCGGCCTGCACGATACCGTCCCGGTTGCGCAGCTTGATGCCGCCGTGACAGGCATCCGGCGGGTGCGCATGCACCATGTACAGGCGCTTGCCGGCGATCTCGGTATCGATCGAGGCCGGCAGCTGATTGAAGTACGCCACCGCCGGGTCGCCCTCACCATCATCCTGGTGATCGAGGTACTGCAGGTCGTGGTTGCCCAGTACCGAGCGCACCCCGTGTCCGGTCAACAGCGCAACCGTCAACACCTGGCTGACGCCCTCGCGCGCAAAAATAGCCAGGGCCTCGGCCACCGGGCCGGGCGTGGCATGCACGTCACTGATCAGGCCTACTGATGTCATTCAACCTCCCGCTTCTGGTATGTGTCCCTGGTCCGTCGAGCAGTGTACCGGTTTTGTCGTGGTGAACAGCCAAATAATTTTTACTTCAAATCAATCTGTTACAGAAAAGCGGCTGGTTCTTCTTGACATGTACAAGTTTTGTATTATTATTGTTTCCAAGATGGAATATTTGATAGATTTTGTACAAGTATTAACAGGGCACTTGCAATAAGAGATGACGACCACCCCGTAATGGGAACCATTAACCAGCACATCCTGCAATCGACAGGTGGAGGCCATCATGAGCAATTACGAAATGCAGATCAGGAACACCGGCAAGCTGTATGACCAGGCCATCCGGGATGCGGAACGCGAGGGCATCGAGGTACTGGAGTCTTTCGTACCCGAAAGCCGCTTGCATGACATTATCAACAACCCGGTAGACAGCGGCATCGATGAAGGGTAATCAGACATTTTGATCCGCCAGGTCGCTCTCCTCCCCCCGAAATGCAAGTCAAAGTGACCGCCAATGGATCATCGGGATGGTGTGATCACCATCCCGATTTTTTTAACTGCAACCATGTCCACATCCACGCCGACAGTCCACAGCCGTAAAACACCGGCCGGCCAGCAACGACAAAACTCCGTTCAGTCGCAGCGCCTGCCCTGTCGTGGCTGCACACCCGACTGCAAGAGCCGCGACCGCTGCAACGGCAGGCCCTGGCGACTGTAACCGGCCCTGCATCGGGCCGATTACATTCAGTTCGTCAGCTCCCGCACCAGCGCACCCCACTCTTCCTCCAGACTGACGCCCGACGGAAACGCGGTCCCGGCCTGGCGATGCCAGTAACGGGCATTCCAGTCCTCGCCCTCCCTGCGGTGCAGGTAGGCATGGATGCGCGCAGCCATCACACTG
>CAMYKJ010000075.1 GCA_947258945.1 uncultured Ectothiorhodospiraceae bacterium | reverse complement strand
CAGCCTGAACGGCGCTGCCCTGCGTGAGGCCGTTGAAGAAATGAGCGGCATACCGGTTTTGATTACCCGTTAGTCCTGTTTCACCGATACTTCGCGCAAAGCCGCAGAAACGCAAAGAAAAGAAAAATCATCGCCACAGAGAACACAGAGAACACAGAGAATAAAATAGCACGTCATTCCCGCGCAGGCGGGAATCCAGCCCGGAGACTGCAGCCTCGGTATAAATACTCAACAACACATTTCAGTGCACCACTCTTCAGCCAGCCTCTAATTCCGCATCCACTTCCCTGTTTATCGCTGGATTCCAGCCTGCGCGGGAATGACATCGAAAATTATTCGCGCCGGCAAGGCGCTCCTACAGAGGAAGTAACAGCGGGGCAAAACTGCGGTACCGGCAAAGCCTGACGGGATTAGAACCGAGGAATTGTTACCCTCTGTGCACTGCAAGGCAAGACAATAAAAAAAGCCCCCGAAGGGGCTTTGATGTAACACCGTAATGCCGGGTATTACTTGTGCATGGCTTTCTTGAACATGCGGTCGATACGCATTTCGGTATCGTCAGACTGGGCCTTGGCCTCGTTGGCAATGCGCAGTGCATCGGCGGCCGTGGCCTTGGCAGATGCGGCATCGGCCTTGGCTGCAGCCGCATCGGCGCTGGCGGCCTCGACCCGGGACTTGAGTGCGTCCAGGTCTGCATTACCGGTCGTGGCACAACCGGACAAACCGATCAGGCCAGCGGCCATGATTATCAGGCCCTGTTTGCGATAACGGGAGAGAGTTGATTCAGACATTGTGTCCTCCTGAGTGAGTCAATTAACAGCCAGCCATCTGCCCGTCTCAGTCGGACAATGCCAGCGGCCTGGCCGTATGCTAACCGATAACTGCCTGAGTTCAAAGGTGTCGCCAATCAGCGAATTTCCACCTCGGTACCGACCGTGACCCACTCCGCCAGGCGGTCGATCTGCTCGTTGGTGAGGGCGACGCAGCCATTGGTCCAGTTGAATTCCCGGTGCACCTCGATATCCCCCTCCCCGATGCCATGAATCCCGAGGTAACCGCCCAGTGGCGTCTTCTGCGACGGGGTCTTGCCGGCGTCGACATCACGCCGTACCCGCTCCCACAGCGAGAAATCGATGGTGTCATCGAACAGCGCCCTGGAGGCCGTCTGCATATCCGGGTAATCGATGCCCATAAACCGGTGATAGCGCGTTTCCTGCGTGATCCAGCCGATGCGGAAGATGCCGAGCGGCGTCCGGTTGTCCCCCATTTTCTTGTAACGGGTGGTGCCGAAACGGCCAATCGCGATATTGTCGAACTGCTGGATAACGGCGCCCTCCTCCAGAACCGTCAGCGTTGCAAGCCGGGTATCGATGACCAGTTTCACGTCACCGGCAGCGGCCGGGCGCAGCGTGAGCAGGAGCAGCAGGCAGATCAACAGTCGATACGTTATAGATATCATCAATTATCCGGTGTCGGCAGGGCAATGACTGGCGGGTATTCTACCCGTATCATTCATATCAAGTCAGTGCACAGCAGGGGAAACGGGGCAGATGCATGAATCCGACTTCGAGCTCGATGATGACGTCATCTACCTGAACCATGCGGCCGTGGCGCCCTGGCCGCGCCGCACCGCTGCCGCCGTGCGGGACTTTGCCGGCGAGAATGCACGTCAGGGCTCGCGCAACTATACCGGCTGGCTGGAAACGGAGGCACAACTGCGGGAACAGTTACGCCAACTCATCAATGCAGCCTCTACCGACGAAATCGCGCTGCTGAAGAATACCTCGGAGGCCCTGTCGGTGGTGGCCTGGGGCCTGCCCTGGGAATCCGGGGACAATGTCATCATCAGCGACCAGGAATTTCCCTCCAACCGGATTGTATGGGAGTCGCTCGACACGCTCGGCGTGACCACCCGGCAGATCAGTCTCGTGGACGGCGACTCACCCGAGGCCGCCCTGCTCAACGCCATGGATGAACGTACGCGTGTGCTGTCGGTCAGCGCCGTGCAGTACGGCACCGGTTTGCGACTCGATCTGCCACAACTGGGTACGGCCTGCCGCGAACGCGGCATCCTGTTTTGCGTCGATGCCATCCAGAGCCTCGGTGCCATCCGCTTTGACGCACAGGCCTGTTTGGCCGATTTCGTCATGGCAGACGGCCACAAGTGGATGCTGGGTCCCGAGGGCCTGGCACTGTTTTATTGCCGCAGGGAGGTCATGGACACACTCATGCTGAGGCAGTATGGCTGGCACATGCTGGAAAACTACCTCGACTTCGACAGCCATTCCCGCCAGGTGGCCGCCAGCGCGCGCCGTTTCGAATGCGGCAGCCCCAACATGACCGGCATCCACGCCCTGCATGCGAGTCTCGGCCTGCTGCAGGAGACCGGCATGCAGACGGTTGAGCAATGCGTTATGGAGAACACGCGCTTTATACTCGACTGGCTGCAGGCCCATACAGACGACTTCGAAATCATTACACCGATGGAGGCGGACCGGCATGCGGGCATCGTCACGTTCCGCCCGCACCGCGAGTCATCTGCATCCCTGTTCGACCTGCTGCGCGCTGCCGGCGTGGCCTGCGCCCTGCGTGGTGGTGGTGTGCGCTTCTCGCCGCATTACTACACGCCGCGGAAAAAGCTGTTCACCGCGCTGGAACTGCTGCACGGCTGATGCCCGTACCGCCCTTAGTTTCAGTCACGGACTGCCGATAGCCTGTTGATATAGTGGACCGTCTGGCCGGCCACCCTGCAACTCGCCGGCCATTTCTGTGTCAAATCGGTAGTAATTGATTTTCGTGAATAAATTGCTGGACCAGGAGTGATTGACATGATCTGGATGATTGAAGTGCTGGTGGTACTCACCGTCCTCGGCCTGCTCATGGCCCGGCACGCCTCACGCTACCTGTGGACCGCCGCCCTCGCCATCCTGTTGAGTGGCTGGACCCTCCTGCATGCACCCCCCGCCTGGGTGCTGTTCCCGGCGTGGGGCCTGTTTATCCCCGTCGCGGTGTTGCTCGTCTTCACCCCCGTGCGCCAGTCCCTGGTGACCGGGCCACTGCTGGCGCTGTACCGCAGGATCATGCCCGGCATGTCCGACACCGAACGCGAGGCACTGGAGGCAGGCACAGTGTGGTGGGAGGCGGAGCTGTTCAGCGGACGACCCGACTGGCATCACATGCTGGGTTACTCCGCACCGGCGCTCACCACCGAGGAACAGGCCTTCGTCGACGGGCCAACCGAAACGCTGTGCAGCATGGTCAGTGACTGGGAGATCACCGAGGAACGGCATGACCTCACACCCGAGACCTGGGAGTTCCTCAAGCAGGAAGGCTTCTTCGGCATGATCATCCCGAAACGCTACGGCGGGCTCGAGTTTTCCGCCAATGCCCATTCAGCCATCGTCATGAAGGTTGCCAGCCGCAGTATCTCGGCCGGCGTCACCGTCATGGTGCCGAATTCGCTTGGCCCGGCCGAGCTGTTGCTGACCTACGGCACCGAGAAACAGAAGGATCATTACCTGCCGCGCCTGGCAAAGGGTACGGATATCCCCTGCTTTGCCCTGACCGGTCCGGACGCCGGCAGTGATGCGGCCTCCATGCCGGACAGCGGCGTCGTCTGCCGCCAGCACTTCGACGGCAGGGACGATGTGCTTGGCATCCGTCTGAACTGGGAAAAGCGCTATATCACACTGGGACCGGTGGCCACCCTGCTTGGCCTGGCCTTCCAGCTGCATGACCCGGACCACCTGATCGGTGACGAGGAAGACATCGGCATCACACTCGCACTGATTCCAACCGATACGCCCGGCGTTGAAATCGGCAGCCGTCACTACCCGATGAGCCAGGCCTTCATGAACGGTCCGAACCGCGGCAAGGATGTCTTCATCCCGATGGACTGGGTCATCGGCGGGCAGGACTACGTGGGTCAGGGCTGGCGTATGCTGATGAACTGCCTGTCGGTTGGCCGCGCCATCTCGCTGCCGGCGCTGAGCACCGCGGCCGGTAAGTTTATCAGTCGCAGCGTCGGTGCCTATGCCGCGGTACGCAAGCAGTTCAAGGTCCCGATCGGCAAGTTCGAAGGCGTCAGCGAAGTACTGGCGCGCATCGGCGGTCTCACCTACATGATGAACGCCACGCGCGGCTTTACCAGCGCCGCACTGGACAGCGGTGAGGAGCCATCCGTGGCCTCGGCCATCATCAAGTATCACCTCACCGAGCGCATGCGCATCATCATGAACGACGGCATGGACATTCTCGGCGGTCGCGGCATCAGCATGGGGCCGTCGAATTTCATCGCACGCTCCTACCAGGCGCTGCCGATTGCCATCACCGTGGAAGGCGCAAACATACTCACGCGTAACCTGATTATCTTCGGCCAGGGCGCGATCCGCTGTCACCCGTTCCTGTTCAGCGAGATGGAGGCCACGGCCGCCAATGACGTGGATGCATTCGATCGTGCGCTGCTCGGCCACGGCGCACATGTCATGAGCAACTTCAGCCGCAGCCTGTTCCATACGGTCACCCGCGGCCGGCTGCTGGGTTCGCCGCAACATGGCGTGACAGCCCGGTACTACCGGCAGTTCGCACGCATGAGCCTGGCCTTTGCCGTTACCTCCGAGATCGTGCTGATGACACTCGGCGGCGGACTCAAGCGCAAGGAGTCAATATCCGGACGCCTGGGTGACGTACTGAGTTATCTGTACCTGGGCAGTGCCGTCCTCAAGCATCACTATGACAATGGTTCACCGGACGATGAACTGCCGTTACTGGAATGGGCCTGCCAGGATCTCCTGTACCACGGCCAGGTGCGTCTGTTTGAGGTGCTCAACAACCTGCCCGGCCGGTTCATGGCCGGGGTGGCACGTCTGCTGACTTTCCCGCTCGGCAAACCGTATCGACGTCCCGACGACGCGCTCGGTCAGCGCGTGGCGGACATCCTCATGCAACCCGGCGACCTGCGTGACCGCCTGACGGAAGGTGTGTATATTCCCGTTGACAACAACGAAGCCGTTGCACGTCTCGAAGACGCGCTGGTCAAGAGCGTCGCAGCCGAGGCGGCCATACGGAAACTGCGTCAGGCCATGAAAACCGGCGCACTGCCCAAGGGTGACCCGGAAGACTCGATTGCCGATGGCGTCAAGGCTGATGTCATCAGCGAACAGGAAGCCGAAGCGATATGCGACGCTATTACAGCACGCAAGCTTGTTATACAGGTGGACGAATTTCCGCCTGAATATTTCACCAAGGAGCAAGATGCATGGGGGAACGACAGTCTGGATGGGGTGGCCGGCCTCACCAAGGAGCAAGATGCATGGGGGAACGACAGTCTGGATGGGGTGGCCGGCCAGTCTATGTAGTTGATGGTGGCCGTACGCCGTTTCTGAAAGCACGAGGCAAACCCGGTCCGTTCGCCGCCGCCGACCTGGCCGTGGCTGCCGGGCGACCGCTGCTTGCACGCCAGCCGTTCGATGCCGGCGAACTCGATGAAGTGATCCTCGGTTGCATGATGCCCAGTCCGGACGAGGCCAATATCGGCCGTGTCGCCGCCCTGCGACTCGGTTGCGGTGACCGGGTGACTGCCTGGACCGTGCAGCGCAACTGTGCCTCCGGGATGCAGTCCATCGATTCCGCCGCACAGAATATTGCCAGCGGCCGTTCCAGTCTGGTGCTGGCGGGCGGCGTCGAGGCCATGAGTCGTGCGCCCGTCCTCTATAACGACACCATGGTCAACTGGCTGGCCGCGCTCGCGGCGGCACGCACACCGGGGGCAAAACTGAAGACACTGGGTGCGCTGCGTCCGGGTCATTTCAAACCGGTGATTGCACTGCTGCGGGGTCTGACTGACCCGGTTGTGGGCCTGTCCATGGGCCAGACGGCCGAAATTCTCGCGCATCGCTTCGGCATTTCCCGCACCATGATGGATGCGTTCGCCCTGCGCAGTCACCAGCGTCTCGATGCCGCACAAACCGG
>CAMYKJ010000074.1 GCA_947258945.1 uncultured Ectothiorhodospiraceae bacterium | reverse complement strand
GAACCGGAGCCGTATTCCTTGCCGGCGATCACCACCAGCGGCACGCCATCCGCCCGGTAGCGCACCGAGGCATCGAAGATGCTCATCTGCTCGCCGCCGGGCTGATGTACGGTGACACCACCCTCGGTACCGGGGGCCAGCAGGTTACGCAGGCGGATGTTGGCGAATGTGCCGCGCATCATGACCTCGTGATTGCCGCGGCGTGAACCGAGCGAGTTGAAGTCCCCGCGTTCCACGCCATTGGACTCCAGGTAGGTTGCTGCCGGACTGCCGGGTGCAATGGCGCCGGCCGGTGATATATGGTCGGTGGTGACCGAATCACCGAGCAATGCCAGTACGCGCGCACCCGTAATGTCGCCCAGCGCGCCGGGCTCGCGCGCCATGCCTTCGAAGTAGGGCGGCTTGCGGATGTAGGTGGAATCATCAACCCATGCATACTGCTTGTCTTCCGGCGATTGCAGCGCGTTCCAGCGCGACTCGCCGGCAAACACCTCGGCATAGGTGCTGCTGAACTTGTCCCGGTCGACACTGGCATTGATCACGGCGCGAATCTCGTCCTGTGCCGGCCAGATATCTTTCAGGTAAACCGGCTGGCCGTCGCGCCCGGTGCCGAGCGGTTCGTTCTGGATATCGATGTCCATGCGCCCGGCGATGGCATAGGCCACGACCAGCGGCGGGGAGGCCAGGTAGTTCATCCGCACCTCGGCGTGCACGCGGCCTTCAAAGTTCCGGTTGCCGGACAGGACCGCGCAGACCGACAGGTCACCGTCCCGAATGGCCTGCGAGACCGGCGGCGGTAGCGGTCCGGAGTTGCCGATGCAGGTAGTGCAACCGTAGCCCACGGTGTTGAAGCCGAGGCTGTTCAGAGCGTCCATCAGGCCGGCCTGCTCGAGGTAGGCAGTGACGACCCGCGAACCGGGCGCCAGCGAGGTCTTGACCCAGGGCCTTACGCCAACACCGAGCGCGTGGGCTTTTTTGGCGACCAGTCCGGCGCCGATCATGACGGACGGGTTGGAGGTGTTGGTGCATGAAGTGATGGCCGCAATGACCACGGCGCCGTCATTCAATGTGACCGCCTCGCCATCGATGACAGTATCGACCGGGGTGCTGTGGATGTTGCGTTCCTGCCTGAGTGTGGCCAGGTCGGCTTCGAAGCGCGGTTTGCTTTCGGTCAGCGGTATGCGGTCCTGCGGGCGCTTTGGCCCGGCCAGGCTGGGCACGACGCTGCCGAGCTCCAGTTCGACGGTTTTGCTATAGCTGGCCGGGGCATCGCCCGGCTGGCGAAACAGCTGCTGTTCGCGCGCGTAGGCCTCGACCAGCGCGACCTGTGATTCGGATCGCCCGCTGAGTCGGAGATAGGCAAGGGTTTCGTCATCCACGGGGAAAAAGCCGCAGGTGGCACCGTATTCCGGCGCCATGTTGGCGATGGTGGCACGGTCGGCCAGTGACAGGTGGTCCAGCCCGTCGCCGAAGAACTCGACGAACTTGCCGACCACGCCCTCGCGGCGCAGGATCTCCACGACGGTCAGCACCAGGTCGGTGGCGGTGGCGCCCTCCGGCAGCCGGCCATGCAGGTGGAAACCGACGACTTGCGGGATGAGCATGGAGATCGGCTGGCCGAGCATGGCGGCCTCGGCCTCGATGCCGCCGACACCCCAGCCCAGCACACCGAGACCGTTGATCATGGTGGTGTGCGAATCGGTGCCGACCAGGGTGTCCGGGTAGGCCTGGGTCACGCCGTTGCTATCGCGTTCGAACACCACCCGGGCGAGGTATTCGAGGTTGACCTGGTGCACGATGCCCGTGTCGGGCGGTACCACGCGAAAATTCGAAAAGGCCTTCTGCCCCCATTTCAGAAAGCTGTAGCGTTCCTGGTTGCGCTGGTATTCCAGTTTGCTGTTGAGGTCGATCGCACTGGCCGAACCGTAGCTGTCCACCTGCACGGAATGGTCGATGACCAGCTCGGCCGGCTGCAGGGGATTGATGCGTTCCGGATCACCGCCCAGCTGCGTCATGGCGTCGCGCATGGCGGCGAGGTCGACCACGGCCGGCACGCCGGTAAAGTCCTGCATCAGCACGCGTGCCGGTCGAAAGGCGATTTCCACGTCGGGTTCGGCCTGCGGGTCCCAGTTGAACAGTGCTTCGATGTCCGACCGCGTGACAGTTTGTTCGTCCTCATAGCGCAGCAGGTTCTCCAGCAGTATCCGCAGTGTGCACGGCAGGCGGCCGATGTCGTGCGACCCGTCCAGTTTTCGCAGGCTGAATATTTCGTAGGCCTTGTCCCCGACCTCGAGCGTGTCGCGGGTGTTGAAGCTGTTGTTCATGAACTCTCCGTGCGTCTCGCGAAAGGAGCGTAATTATACACGGTTTAGGACGCTGGCAGGCAGGGCCGGGCGAGCTGTCAGGCAGTATCTGCGAGCATGCGTGCATGCCGCAGCAATGCCTTGCGCCCGAACAGGAGCCTGATGCGGCCACCGCCGCACTGCCGCCACAGGACAGCGGCCCGCATGCCGGCCAGCAGCAATGCGCGGATCATGTCACGGCTTTCCGGCGAGTCGAGGATGGCCGGTTCACCCTGGACCATGATGCGCGGTGTGAGTGTGCTGACGGTGTCCGTGTAGATACCGGCCAGCGCGGCGATGATGTCCGGCGTGGCCTCGGGACCGTATGCCTGGTCATTGCGCAGGGCATCGATACCACGCGCGATCACATCGACCAGGGCGGGCGGGCTGGACAGTTTGCGTTCCAGGTGCATCAGGGTGATGACATAGCCGGTCAGTTCCGGGTCGCGCCGGGTGTTGTCGTCGCCGAGCTGGTCACGCAATGCCGCAAGCCCCGTCGCCAGGCCGGCGGTACCGTCGTAGACGGCATCGACGCTGGCGGGTGAGGTCATGAAGATACTGCCGATACTCGTCCGGGTTGCCGCCGCGTCGCGTATCCGGCCGCGCGCGGTCTGTTGCACCAGGCGGGACGCCTGACAGAGTCCGGCAAGCGCAAGGGTTTGCCCGTGCAGCGACTTGTGATGCATAGCCGTCATCGATGCTCGATACCGCGCTCGATAATACCGCCGCCGAGGCAGGTTTCGTCATCGTAAAATACCACTGACTGCCCGGCAGCCACGGCGCGCTGGGCGACGTCGAACCCGACCGTACAGCAACCGTCCCGGATCGTGTCGATGGTGCAGGCCTGTAGTGGCTGTTGATGACGGATGCGCGCAACGCAGGTATGCGGCATTTGCGGTGCAGTATCGGCGATCCAGTGCAGCTGACTGGCCTGCAGACCTGCTTTGAACAGGGCAGGGTGGTTGCCGCCCTGCACCACGTACAGGACATTGGCGGTGGCATCCTTGTCCGCCACGTACCAGGGTTCACCGCCGGCTTCGCGCCGTCCGCCGATCCCCAGCCCCTGGCGCTGCCCGATGGTGTAGAACATCACGCCGTCGTGCTCGCCAATCACCGCATCGTCAAGCCTCCTGATTTCACCGCGTCGCTTTTCAACATAGCGGGCGAGAAAATCGCTGAAGCGGCGTTCGCCGATAAAGCAGATGCCGGTGCTGTCTTTCTTGTCATGCACGTCCAGACCGATCCGTGCAGCCAGTTTTCTCACAGCGTGTTTATGCATATCACCCAGTGGAAACAGGCTGCGTGCCAGTTGTTCCCGGGTCAGGGTGTGCAGGAAATAGGTCTGGTCCTTGTGTTCATCCACGCCGCGCAGCAATTGCACTGCCGGCTCGCGCCGAATGCGCGCATAGTGACCGGTCGCGATAAAATCGGCGCCCAGTCCGGTTGCATGGTCCAGAAAGGCCCGGAACTTGATTTCCCGGTTGCATACGATATCCGGACTCGGTGTGCGGCCGGCTTCGTATTCGTGCAGAAAGTGGGTGAACACGCGATTCCAGTACTCGGCTGAAAAACTGACGGCCTGCAGGGCGATGCCGAGCCGTGCGGCAATCCGTTGTGCATCCGCCAGGTCCGCCTCGGCGGGGCAGTGGCCCGCCTCGTCATCCTCGTCCCAGTTTTTCATGAACACCGCGGACACCTCGTGCCCCTGCTCCAGCAGCAGGTGTGCGGCAACGGCGGAATCGACACCACCGGACAGTCCGACAACAATCCTGCTCATGATCTACTCGATGTCAGCCAGCAGTGAGAGGGGGTGTGCATTGCCGTCGAGATAGTCATCGATGCTGCGCAGGACCAGCGGGCTGCGCAGTTCATCCCGTCGGGCCCTGATCTCGTCGACGTCCATCCAGACCACCGCTTCGATATCCGGGTCCAGCTGCCGGTCAGACAGGCACGCCGTGCCCTGGCCGGCGAAACTGACGCGCATGTAGGTCTCCCGGTTGTGTGGATGACGCCAGCGGTAAATGCCGATGACCGCTTCCGGTTCGAATTGCCAGGCGGTCTCTTCCAGGGTCTCGCGCACGACTGCCTCCAGCAGGCTCTCATTGTCCTCCAGGTGACCGGCCGGCTGGTTATAGACCAGTCGGCCGCCGCTGCGCTCACTCACCAGCAGGAAGCGTCCGTCCTGTTCAATGACCGCTGCCACCGTCATACGGGGTGTCCATATCAAGCTCATAGCTTTCAGATAGTTACATCTTTGTTACCCGCGCGATCACGGGCAAACTTTTTTACCTGTCACCGGTCTTATCCCGTGACATTCGTGTTGAATTATTGGCGCTCGCACTGTGTGAATGATTCTCATATACTCTGCGACTCGTTGTTGTGACTGTAGTTATGCCTCAATGCTGAGGCAATACCTCACCGCATCTTCGTAACGATAAACAAATACGAACTTTTTAACAAAAAATGTTCTGGAGGAACTGTTAATGACTGGCTTGCTGAGAAAAACTTTAATCACAGGATTTATTTTCATCCTATCGAGCGGCGCTGCACTGGCCGAAGTCTTAATGCCGTT
>CAMYKJ010000073.1 GCA_947258945.1 uncultured Ectothiorhodospiraceae bacterium | reverse complement strand
ATATTTCGGAACAGACGGCATCCGTGGCCGCGTCGGTGAAGAGCCGATTACGGCTGAATTCATGCTGAAACTGGGCTGGGCCACCGGCCGGGTCCTCGGCCGGCATGCGGGCGACAGCGTGATTATCGGCAAAGATACCCGCATATCGGGCTACATGTTCGAATCCGCGCTCGAGGCCGGGCTGTCGGCGGCCGGTGTGGATATCCGCCTGCTGGGTCCCATGCCGACACCCGCCGTCGCCTACCTGACGCGCACCCTGCATGCCTGTGCCGGTATCGTCATCAGTGCCTCGCACAATCCCTACGCGGA
Source organism: uncultured Ectothiorhodospiraceae bacterium (assembly GCA_947258945.1). Lineage (GTDB taxonomy): Bacteria > Pseudomonadota > Gammaproteobacteria > UBA9214 > UBA9214 > UBA9214. The sequence continues at coordinate 4,650 of CAMYKJ010000073.1, read as the reverse complement.
CAATGGCATCAAGTTCTTTTCCAGCGAGGGCGCCAAGCTGGATGACGGGGTCGAGGCCGCCATCGAGGCCGAGCTTGAAAAGCCGCTGGTCACGGTCGAATCGGACAAACTCGGCAAGGCCGAGCGCCTGAAGGACGCGGAAGGCCGTTATATCGAATTTTGCAAGAGCACCATCCCGCTCAATATGGGCATGCACGGTTTGAAGATCGTGGTCGACTGCGCCAACGGGGCCACCTACCAGGTGGCGCCAAGCGTGTTCAGGGAGCTGGGCGCCGAAGTCATTGCCACCGGTGTTTCTCCGGACGGCCTGAATATCAACAAGGATTGCGGTTCAACACGACCGGAGCTGATGCAGAAGATGGTGCTGGAGCACGGTGCCGACATCGGCATCGCACTCGATGGTGATGGTGACCGCCTTATCATGGTCGATCACAAGGGTGAGCTGGTCGACGGTGATGAGTTGCTGTTCATCATTGCCGTCTCGCGACATCGCGAAGGCATGCTGCAGGGCGGCGTAGTGGGTACCCAGATGAGCAACCTCGGTCTGGAGCATGCCCTGCTGTCGCTCAATATCCCGTTCGAGCGTGCCAGGGTCGGTGACCGCTATGTGCTCGAGCTTTTGCAACAGACCGGCAGCCTGATCGGTGGCGAATCGTCCGGTCATATTATCTGTCTTGACCGTACCACCACGGGCGACGGTATCGTCTCTGCACTGCAGGTGCTGGCGGCCATGCGGCGCGCAGAGCGAACCCTGCACGAACTGAAGTCGGCGATGACGAAGTATCCCCAGCACATGATCAACGTACCGGTCAGCAGCAAGGTCGACCTGGGCAGTACGCCGGCCGTGCAGGAGGCCGTGACGTCTGCAGAAAAGCGCCTGGCCGGTCGCGGGCGGGTGTTGCTGCGTCCCTCGGGCACCGAACCCGTGGTGCGTGTCATGGTCGAGGGCGAAGACGAACGCGAGGTCGTGGAGGAAGCCGATCAGCTGGCCTCCGTGGTTGCTGCAGCCGTCTGATTACCGTTTACCCGGTAACTTCGTTGTTGCGTGAGCGCAGGTCGGCGGCCAGTCGGCGGTAGTGCGCCGCCTGTTGCGCGTTCCCCAGACCGTCATACAGCACGGCCAGGTTGTGCGCGGCGAGAAAGCTGCCGCGCCCGTTGACCGAACCCTCCAGTGCCGGCTGCTCGCCGATTTCCAGACATTTTGCCCAGGATGATTCGACTATGGGGAGGATGTCCTGTACGGCCTGTTCGGGATTGCGCGTGGCCCAGTCCAGCAGCAGGTCCCCCAGGGCGAAGAAAAAGTCCGGCGAGTGTGGCCAGTTCGGCATTTCGAGCTCGGCCAGCTGGATGCCCTGCTCGAGCTGGCCGGCACGCTTGAGTGAATAGATCATGCGCAGTACCAGGTCATGCCTGAATGCATCGCCCGGTGCGGTGTGCGCAAGTGCTTTTTCATAGTAGCTGACGGCATCGCCGAATTGCCGGTAGACCTCGAAGTCCTTGCCGGTCTGGTAGAGCAGGTAGGCATCGTCGGGACTTTCCTCGAGCATCTTCAGCAACAGCGTGCGGTTCCTGCCCTGCTTGTGCTCGAGTTGCGCCTGCTGGTAACCGCTATGCCTGACCTGGACGTCCAGGCGAACACGACGCAGGTCCGCGACGGGTTGTTCGTGGATGCGTCCATGGTAACGCACACCTGCAGGCAGGATCCGGGGCAGCCATGAGGTGGCCGTTTCGACCTCATCCTGCAGGTCGAATTCGCTGGTGACCGGCAACAGGCCGATAAAGCGTTCGCTGCCGAGCGTCGCCGGCCCGAGTTGCCCGGCGTCGCCGGCGATTATCTCATCGGCATCGAGTACCAGGTTCCAGTCGGCGGTGGACAGGTCCAGTGCGGCATTGCGCGCAGCGGCGAAATCATCGTTCCAGGTAAAGTGATGAACTGCGGCACCGCATTGTTCGGCAATGGAAACCGTAGCGTCCGTTGACCCGGTGTCCAGCACGATCATGCGGTCCACGTGTCCGGCGGCGCTTTCCAGGCAGTCGCGAATACAGCTCGCCTCGTTGCGCGCGATCACGACCAGCGCCAGCCTGCCTGTTTTGCTGTCGGCTTGCCTTGTCATGCTACCGTCCCATGGCCTGCTGCATACCCTGTCCAGCCTGAAAGATGCCGACTGTGCATAATTAACAGTCATTTATGCCGGCAGGCCGGCATCATGGAATACTCCGCGAGGAACATCAAGGCGGGGCGGCGATGCCGTGGATGCCGCTGTGGTCCGTGCCCGGGGCAGCGGCGCTGACTATTTCCCGCATGATCCGGCCGGATATCCCGGCCGGCCCGACCGGGCCGCAAAATTGATTTTTCCACACCGGATGGCTAAGCTATCCGGCTCTTCTATTTAAGGAATTCGCTATGCGTCAGCCACTGGTCGCCGGCAACTGGAAAATGAATGGTTCAACCGGCAGCGTGACCGCGCTGGTCGAGGGTATCAAGGCCGGAATTGATGCCGTGACAGCCGCTGAAATGGCAGTCTGTCCTCCTTATGTCTATATCCCGCAGGTAGCAACCATGCTCGCCGGTACGGCGATCAGCTTTGGCGCCCAGGACGTCAGTGACCAGGAGGCCGGTGCCTATACCGGCGAGGTCGCACCCGGCATGCTGTCCGATGTCGGCTGCAAGTATGCGATTGTCGGCCATTCGGAACGCCGCAGCATCTATGGCGAGAGCGATGAATTCACCGCCAGAAAATTCGCTGCGGCACAGAATGCAGGCCTGGTGCCGATACTGTGTGTCGGCGAGTTGCTGGAGGAGCGCGAGCAGGGCATTACCGAGCAGGTCGTTGAGCGGCAACTCGATGCCGTCATCAACCTCGAGGGTGTCGGGGTATTCGGTACTGCGGTGATTGCCTATGAGCCGGTCTGGGCCATCGGTACCGGCAAGACGGCCACACCGGACCAGGCGCAGGAGGTGCATGCGTTTATCCGGGCCAAGCTGGCCGGCATGGACCAGGCCATAGCAGACGGTGTGCGAATACTGTACGGCGGCAGCATGAACCCCGGGAATGCCGCGGAACTGCTGGCCATGCAGGATATCGATGGCGGGCTGATCGGCGGGGCCTCGCTCAAGCCGGATGATTTCCTGGCCATCGGCAAGGCCGCCAACAACTGATTCACATTTGCGCACACGCGCCGGAACGGTATTTTTATGTTTTCAATTTTGCTGGCAGTTCAGATCCTCGTCTCCATCTCGATCATCGTGCTGGTCATGCTGCAGCATGGCAAGGGTGCCGATATGGGCGCTGCCTTTGGCAGTGGTTCCTCCGGCACCGTGTTCGGTTCCCGCGGCTCCGGATCGTTCTTCACGCGTGCAACGGGCATTCTGGCGGCGGTGTTTTTTATCAATTGCCTGTTGATTGCCTCGCCGCTGGTGCGCGACAGCACCCGGGCAGCTGACAGCATTGCCGACCAGCTGGAGCAGCAGGTCAACGCGGAGCAGGATTCTGCCGATGCAGCCGGAGCGGCGCTCGAGACACTGGAGCCGCAGCTGGATGTACCGGCAACGCCGGGCGAAATAACCGGGACACTGATGACCGGGGATGACGTGCCCGGTGGCGCGCCGGCACAGCCGGGTAAACCGGTTACGGATGACCTGCCGCAGTAACACGATCGCATTCCAGTAACGTTTTCAAGCCGATGTGGTGGAATTGGTAGACACGCTATCTTGAGGGGGTAGTGGCGCAAGCCGTGCCGGTTCGACTCCGGCCATCGGCACCAGTCAATGGAATAACCCGATTATTTTCAGGCAATCCCTGGCGCCTGCCTGCGTGCAATATCCCGATTTTTTATACCCCCAAAAAATCACATAAGCTATTGTAGTGAATAGATAAATTGCCTGTCCGGCAACTTGACAGTATGCCTGCGCTGGCCTAGACTGCACAATCTTTTTCACCGTCTGGCCCACACAATTCGAACAAGGTATGGGTGCATAGACGTCCCGGCCATACGAGACGCAACCGATGCTGGAAAACTATCTGCCGATCCTGATTTTCATCGCCATTGGCATCGGCGTGGGTGTCGGCCCGATACTGATCGGTTTCCTGCTGGCGCCATACAAGCCCGATACCGAAAAGAACTCGCCGTTCGAGTGCGGGTTCGAGGCCTTCGAGGACACGCGCATGCGTTTCGATGTGCGTTACTACCTGGTTGCGATACTGTTCATAATCTTCGATCTGGAAATCGCCTTCCTGTTTCCGTGGGCCGTGGTGCTCGACTCTATCGGCATGTTCGGTTTCGTCGCCATGATGATCTTTCTCGGCATCCTGGTCATCGGCTTCATCTATGAATGGAAAAAAGGCGCGCTGGAATGGGAATAGCCGAGCGAGCAGTAAGCAGGGGCCCCGCGAAGTGGGGATGCGCACGTCCGCGAGCGAGGCCTGTGTTTCATTGTGCGGAGCGTTCAGTTTTGCACACGGTATCTGAATAGTGAGCATCGAAGGCGTCCTCAAGGAAGGCTTTGTCACGACCTCGGCCGACAGCCTGATCAACTGGGCGCGCACGGGTTCGATGTGGCCGATGACCTTCGGGCTTGCCTGCTGTGCCGTTGAGATGATGCAGGCCGGCGCCTCGCGCTACGATCTCGACCGCTTCGGCGTGGTGTTT
>CAMYKJ010000072.1 GCA_947258945.1 uncultured Ectothiorhodospiraceae bacterium | reverse complement strand
GAGGCGTTGCGTTGCAGCCAGTCGGCGATAAACACATTGGTCTCGCCCCGCACCTTGCCGAAGCGGTTGGAGGCAAACACGAGGCTGCGGCCATCGTGCGAGAACATCGGAAACCCGTCAAAGCCCTCATAACGGGTGACGCGTTCGGTTTGCCGGGTATCGACGTTGATCAGGTACAGGTCGAAGTTACGACCCTGCGGGTCATCCATGTTCGAGGAAAAAATGATGTGCTTGCCATCCGGATGCCAGTAGGGCCCGAAGTTGGCGGCGCCATTGGCGGTGATTTGTACCGGCTCGCGGTCCTCGAGATTCATGATGAACAGCTCGAGCTTGCCCGGGCGAATCAGGCCTTCCCCGAGCAGTGCCTGGTAATCCTCGCGGTCCGTGCCGGTCGGTCGCGATGCCCGCCAGACAAGCCACTGACCATCGAGAGAAAAAAACGCGCCGCCGTCGTAACCGGTCTCCCCGGTCAATTGTTCCACGCCGCTGCCATCGGGATTCATCAGGTATAACTCGAGGTCCCCGCTACGCAGCGAGGTGAACACTATTTTGTCACCCCGGGGTGAGTAAACCGCCTCGGCATCGTATCCCTCGGCGTCGGTGAGGCGCACCGGGTCCTCGCCGTCGGGACCTGCCCGGTAGATGTCGTATTCACGGTGCAGGGGCCAGACATAGCCACGGGAGTGGTCCGGTTTGGGCGGGCAGCGGGTGTGCTGCCGATGGGTCGAGGCATAGATAATGGAACGGTTGTCGGGCGCGATAAAGGCGCAGGTGGTAACACCCTTGCCGGAAGAAACCTGGCGCGTCTCGCGCCCGTCGGCGCGCATGCGAAAAATTGCATCGCACTCGAGTTCTCCGCGCGTGGACTGGAAGATCAGTTCATCACCGTCATGGGAAAAATAGGCCTCGGCATTCTGGCCGCCAAAGGTCAGCTGCCGGATATTCACCAGGCGGGATTCGTCCGGAATAGCAGGCGGGCCCGGCATGGCGTCGCCGGCAGTAGCCAGTGGTGGTATCACACTCAGTAATATTGCAACCCGGAGGTTTCTCATCACGCAAATACTCTGCCGGCAAGGCATTTATCGTACCATGACATGCGTGCGGACGGTTTGCTCGCGGCCGTCCCTGCGGAAACGTATGCGGATCTCATCGCCCGGCCGGAGTGTCTTGAGGACCTGCGCATAATTGCGCAAATGCATCACCGTGATGTCGTTTACAGCAACGATGATATCGCCTTTGCGCAGCCCCGCCTGTTCTGCCGGGGTACCCGGGCGTACGTCATCGATCAATACGCCAGTTCCGCTCCAGGCATAATCCGGGACCGTACCCAGGCTCGCATGTCGCTTGCTTTTTGCGGTTGTTGCGCGGACGGGAACGCGTGCGCCATCCAGTGTGGCGTTCAGGGGCCCGGGACGTTCCGCCAGATAGTCCGCGATCTCCTGCAGGACCCGGGCAGTCTTGACCAGCCCGTTGAGATCAATCTTGTCCGGCGTATCGCCGGGGCGGTGAAAATCCCCGTGCACGGTACCGAACAGTTGCACGGCGGGTATGCCGGACTCGATAAAACTGGTCTGATCGCTGGAACCGATATCATTCGCGACCGGTTTGACCGCGACACCGGTCACGTAGCCGGCTCCGCGCAGGATATGCACCCACTCGTCCGCGGTACCGGCACCGAACACGGTCAGGGGATTTTCGCCCAGACGCCCGACGGTATCCAGATTCACCATGGCAATGATCCTGTCTGCCGGGTAGCGGGTCGTATGTTGCACATAGTGGCGTGAGCCCAGACGCCCGCTCTCCTCCCCGGTAAACGCCACCAACACGATGGATCGGGATGGCGGCTTGCCGGCCAGTTTGCGCGCCAGTTCCAGCATGACTGCGATACCACTGGCGTTGTCATCCGCGCCGGGATGCACCTTGCCCCGATGTTGCACATGGTCAGCATACCCGCCACGGCCGAAATGATCGTAGTGGGCGCCGATCACCAGGCTTTCACCGGCCCTGTCGGGGTCCGTGCCGGGCAGTACCCCGATCACGTTTTTCAGGGTGGCAATACTGCCGAGGACCGGAACCGTTTCCTGCCAGGTCTGAAAGTAGCCACCGGCATCGCCACCGGGCTGCACACCGGCGGCGCGGAACTGTCGCGCAATGTAGTCGGCGGCCTGCTCCAGCTCCGGGGTGCCGAGACCGCGACCCGCCATGGCGGGTCCGGCAAGCAGGTGGATGTCTTGCTGCATGCGGGTGGTGGAAAATTTTTCCGGGGCTGCAGCCAGGGGCGGGCGTGGTGCCAGGGTAGCCGGCGGGGCTGCAGTCGTTTCACTTTCGTCCGGCACAAGGGCTACCGACAGCGGTGAGTTCACCACCGGCCACTGCCCCTTGAGCACATTGGTCGGCTCCTCACCGGTAAAGGCAAGGTAGCTGTAGCGCCCGTAGTGTGGCAGTTTGCGGCCCAGCCCGGCCAGCGCGGCGGCCTCATCCGTCGCCACCCAGCCAAGTGCCTGGTCGGGATTGCCGGGGTGGCGTCCGAGCACGACCACGCTGTGCGTCCCGGTACTCACTGCCGTGTCATCGATGCGGATGGTGTCACCCTGGTCCTCGAACGCATAGGCATCCACGGCCCTGGTCAATTGCGCACGCCAGCGATTACGCCAGCCGAATAACCAGACCGCGCGGTCACCCGGGAGCTGTTCAATGTCGCGGTCGAGGACAATCCCGACCTGTCCCGGCCTGCCGCTTTGCCAGGACTGCGCCAGGGACCGGTAGGCCTGCAGCAGCGCTGGCGGGGCCTGTGCCGGCAACACGATCTGCACCCGTTCGGCACCGAAGACCTGGCTGATTGCCGGTGGAATTTCCTCCCGATGCAGGCGCCGGAACACATCGAACTGCGGATCGACCTCCACGCGCAGCGGAGCAGCGGGCAGGGGTAGCTCGATGCGGGTGCTTGCCGCGTCGATGGGTACACGGGTTTGCCAGGCCTGTTCCCGGCCCTGCAGGTGTACGGCAACCGGCACGTCCAGACGGTAGGGCGCATCAGCCTGTGTTTGTTCGATGACAGCCACCAGCACATGCCGGTCGTCGCGCCGTTTCGACTCTACCTGCGAGATGCGTAACACCGGCGCACCGCGACGTTCAACCCATTGCCTGAAAAAGGTCTGCAGCGATCGTCGCCCGGCGCGGGCGAAGACCGCTTCCACTGCGGCATAGTCGGCCACCCTGAACCGGTACGCGCTGTACAGTTCGCGCAGCCCCTGAATGAAGGCCTCATCACCCAGTTCCTGTCGCAGCATATGAAACAGCATCAATGTCTTGCCGTAACCGACAGCCTCGGTGACGGGACTGTGCCGTGCACGAAACTCCGACAGGGGGAAATCCTGTTGATGGCGGACATGGTCGGTGTATTTCTGCAGCACATCGCGACGGTGACCGATCCCCTGGCCCCGCTGTTCCTTGATCAAATGATCGGCCAGGTAGCTGGTGAGGCCTTCGGCCCAGTTGCCGCGATCATAGTCGATGTAAACGCTGTTGCCCCACCAGTTGTGAAGAATCTCGTGCGGGTAGGACGAGTGCAGGATAAAGGGAAACCGGATCACTTTGGAGCCCAGCAGGGTAAACGAGGGCATGCCGTAACCGGTTTCCCAGAAGTTCTCGACCATGGCGAACTTCCGGTAGGGGTAAGGACCAATCAGGTCCGCATACAGCTTGATGTAGTCGTCAGTCGTGTCTAGATATTTTTGTGCCAGCACCGGGTCGGGCTTGCGCAACAGCACCATTGCCCGCACACCGTCGGTGGTCTGCTGGTACTCGGTAAAAGCGCCGGCGACGAGATAAATTTCCTCCTGCGGCACATCGCAACGCCAGTATTCCTGTTCGTCGCCGGTATCGGTCCTGCGCTCGACACGATCGCCCTGGGTCATACCGCGCCAGCCGCCGGGCAGGCGCAGCCGCAGGTCAAAGGTGAGTGATTCGCCATCGACCTGCGGGTACCAGTAGCTGCCGCCGGAGAGAAACACACCCTGCGTCGAAATCATGCCGGGCGTTTCGCGAAAGCCGCGCGCGTACTCTTCCCCCTGTTGCGCCAGGGCATGCCGGACCGGTCCGCGATAGCGCAGGGTCAGCTCCTGCAGACCGGGGGGAAGTTCTGCACGATAGCGTCCTGGTGACACACCGGTATGACCGGCATCGGGATTGAGTGCGGGCAGCGCCACCAGTCGCACACCGGCGGTCAGGATCTCGGGCTGCAACTGCGGGTGCAGCCTGAATTCAATGGTGCGGGATGCGGGGCTGAAACCGCTGATCGTATCCTGCACCTCGATGAGATGCTGCTCGGGGTCCAGTGTCGCCTCGAGTGAGTGATGCAGCCGGGCATTGGCCGCCAGTGGCAGACACAGCAACGACAGCAGGCAGCAGACGGGGAATTTAATTTTCATCAATCTTCTGACTGATGTCGTGTTCAGTTGCATTGGATTAAATTAACCCCGGATTTACACAGCTGCTGGTGATGGTGAAAATTTAATGCCTCGCAGGCATGCCAGTCCGTAGACAGTCACAGATCTGTCACGGTTCCCTCGATCAGCCGGTCGACAACGGCGCACAGCGCCTCGGCGCGGGTATTGCCGGCCTGGATCGCGTCGTTGCAGGTCTTCAGTTGCATGTGGGCGCTCGTCCCCCGTTCCGGGATGGACAGGGCATGTTCGACTTCCCGGGCACAGCCCAGCTCGACGGCGTCAGCATGCACCCTTTCCACAATATCCGCCAACAACTCCTTTACCGGTACCACCTCTGCCGTGGCAAAGTCGATCAGGCCCTGATCATAACCATAGCGCATGGCACGCCAGCGATTCTGGTCGATGAGAAATCGCGAGTACAGCGGCCAGTTGCCCGGCTTGTCCCGCATGCGATACAGGTAGCGCAACAGCGACGTCCCGCATGCGATACAGGTAGCGCAACAGCGACTGGGTGAGTGCCGCGATGCTCATCGTATCATCCAGGGATGTGCACATATCCGCGATACGGCATTCGAGCGTTGGATAGCGCGCACTGATGCGCATGTCCCACCAGATAAAAGTCGCATCCTCCATAACACCCGCCTTTTTGAGTATGTCAACGTGGTGTTGATAATCCGCAAAGCTGCTGAACTGCTCCGGAAGGCCACTGCGCGGGAAATTGTCGAAAATGGTCAGCCGGTAGGACTTCAGCCCGGTATCCTCTCCCTGCCAGAAGGGTGAAGAGGTACTCAGCGACAGCAGCAGGGGCAGGAAACGGGCGAACCGGTTCAATAGCACCAGGCGCAGTTCGTCGTCATCGATGCCGATGTGTACATGCATTCCGCATATCAGCAGGCGCCTGGCCAGTGACTGCATATCCCGGACAAGCGTGTGATAACGCGCCTTGTCCGTGGCCTGCTGCAAATGCCACTCGGCAAACGGATGGGTTGAGGCGGCAATGGGTGCAAGACCGTAGTTTGCGGCAACCGTACTGGCGATACGGCGCAGTTTCGCCAGCTCCTGCCGCGCCTCTCCAACAGTCGTACAGACGCGCGTCTCGACCTCGATCTGGGAGCGCAGGAGTTCGGGTTCCACCACGCCATCGCCGGCGTGCGACTGGCATTCCGCAAACAGTTCGCGCGGGGGATCAATGACAAGATCCCGGCTTGCACGATCGACCAGCAGGTATTCTTCCTCGATCCCGACGGTAAACGACGGCTCGGATCGGACCATCACTTCTCCCAGATCCGGTACAACTCCGGATCAGACAGAATCCCGCGCAGGGACTCGTCAAGCACGGTTGCCCAGCGTTCTGCACCCTGTTCCGTGTTAACCAGATCCTGGCGGATTTCTACAGACACATGCGGCAGTCCTGCAGCTTCGGCATGGTGATCAATGGTGTAGTCCGCGGGATGTTTGCCCGAATAGGGTTCATTATCTCCGACATTGAAACCATCCGGATGTGCACGCAGTCGCTCCAGCAGCGGAACGGGTATGCGCGGGTCCTTGTCCCACAACAATCCGATGTGCCAGGGTCGCTTGTTGCCGGCCATTTGCGGTGTAAAGCTGTGGATCGAAATGAATGCCGGGGTGATGCCACGTCCCCGGAACCGGCGCAGCGCCTGATCAATCGCCGCCCGATAGGGCGTGTAGAAGGAATGCACACGGGCAGCCCTGTCTTTTCTCGACAGATCCCGGTTGCCGGGAATCGGGATACCGTCACTCACTTCGGGAAAGGCAGACGGGTCCTCGAGGCTGCGATTCGCCCTGTCTTTTCTCGACAGATCCCGGTTGCCGGGAATCGGGATACCGTCACTCACTTCGGGAAAGGCAGACGGGTCCTCGAGGCTGCGATTCAGATCGACCACCAGCCTGGAATAACCGGCGATGACGGCGGGCGCGTCGAGGTGTTCTGCCAGGTGGGTGAGCAGCTTCCGGGTGCCGATATCATAGGCAACGTGCTGTTCGAGCACCTCAGGGTCGACACCAAGTGAATTCAGCGCCCTCGGGATGAGATTGCTGACATGGTCTCCCGTCAGCAGCACACTGGCCGAGCCATGTTCATTGAGCACGGTTATCGGCGCGGGCTCTCCGCGGCCAATCAGCGGGTATTCGTCATTTTCTATCATTCTGTCTGTGATCAATTCACTGAAGTTCAAGCTCGAAAGTCAACTCCTGCGGCGACGATAACCAGCGCTTGCGGCGAAGCTTCAGGATAATCACATCGCCGGGTTCCTTGTCCCAGGTTGCCAGCCGCAAATCAGCCATGTCGGCAACCGTTGTGTCGTTTATCGACACCAGCCGGTCACCCTGTCTGATCCCGGCCGCCTCGCAGGGACTGTGCGGCAGACAGGAAGACACACTGAGCGCGGCATCGTCATGCTCCAGCAGCGCACCGAATTTACCCGCGGGGGGCAGTGAGCGCTGTTGCGGCAGTAACAGAAAGTCGGCCAGGCCGGACACGAGGGATTCATTCCGGCCGTTCAGCACAATGGCGCTGCTGACCGGCAGGCGCCGCAGGAGCCGTTGCGGGATCCCGCTGCCAAAGGCGAGATGGCCGCTGCCGGCCAGAATTACCATGCGGTAATCGGGATGCGCCATGAGCCAGCCGGCAGCCCGCTCCGCCATACCCTCATCCCATAGCAGCTGTACCAGATGAAAATTGGCAAAACCCTGCCCGTTGCGCGGGTGCTGGTCGTAGATCTCCCGGATCCTTTGCTCGTAATCCC
>CAMYKJ010000071.1 GCA_947258945.1 uncultured Ectothiorhodospiraceae bacterium | reverse complement strand
CGCAACGAGGGCCTGCTCGCCTCGTGCGGCTCGGATTACCACGGCCCGGAAAATCCGTGGATCAGGCTGGGCGAGTTGCCGCCGCTGCCGGCCGGCTGTACCCCGGTGTGGGAAAGCGAACACTGGCCGATGCATTAAGAGACTACACCCCGCGCAGAGGCGCAGAGACGCAGAGAAAAAACAAAAGCCTCAATACCACACAAGCAGAATCAGGCAACGGAGAGTACATCCTGCCTGATGATTTCGTCTGACCTGAATCCATGGAAATACTATCAATGAATTGTCGGAATGTACTGGTGCACCCTGAAGGACAAGCACATAAAACATTATTATTTCTCTGCGTCTCTGCGCGAGGATTTGTATATTAAATGAGCCAGTTTTTCCAGATCCATCCGGTCAACCCGCAGCAGCGCCTGATCCATCAGGCAGTGGAGATAATCCGCCAGGACGGTCTCATCGCCTACCCGACCGATTCCAGCTATGCGCTGGGCTGTCATGTCGGCGACAAGCGCGGCATGGAACGCATCCGGCGCATTCGCGGGCTGGACAACCGGCATAATTTCACACTCATGTGTCGCGACCTGGCGGAGATCTCGACCTATGCAAAGGTCGACAACAGCGCCTACCGCCTGCTGAAATCACAGACGCCGGGACCGTACACCTTCATCCTGCCCGCCACCGGCGAAGTACCCCGGCGCCTGCAGAATCCAAAACGCAAGAGCATCGGCATCCGTGTGCCGGACCATCCGATTACCCACGCCCTGCTCGACGAGCTGGGCGAGCCGCTGATGAGTTCCACGCTGATTCTGCCGGGTAAAGACATGCCCGAAACGGATGCACAGGATATCCGGGAGCAGCTGGAACATGAGCTGGACCTGGTGGTCGACGGCGGCAACTGCGGGCTGGAACCGACCACGGTGGTGGACATGACCGGTGATATTCCTGTCATAGTGCGTCAGGGTCGGGGCGTCATCGAGGGTATCGACTGACAGGTGGTCGCGGCGTGCGCCGGGGCGGGCGTTACCAGTCCGTAACCCGTTATGTATCTGGAAAAACTGGCTCATTTAATATGCAAATCCTCGCGCAGAGACGCAGAGATGCAAGGGAAAAAACATCAATCTCAAGACAACACGACCTGAACCAGGTGACGGAGCATCCATTCTGCTTGCCGACCTGAATTCGCCAGACGCCTTGGTTATAATCCGCCGATGTCCGAACTGAGCGTAGTGCAGTTGATTGCGATCTGGGTCGTGCCGGTATTGCTTGCGATTACCGTCCACGAAACGGCGCACGGCTGGGTGGCGGCAAAACTGGGCGACACCACGGCCTACATGCTCGGCCGGCTGACCCTCAACCCGCTCAAGCACATTGATCCGTTCGGTACCATCCTGTTACCGGCAATGATGATCATGCTGGCCGGGTTTGCACTCGGTTACGCCAAGCCGGTGCCGGTGAACTGGAACAACCTGCGCCATCCGAAGCGTGATATGGCCATCGTCGCTGCCGCCGGTCCGTTCGTGAACCTGCTGATGGCGATCGGCTGGGCACTGCTGATTCGCCTGGGGCTGTCGCTGGGTGAACCCGCGGAGGCGCTGGTCTATATGGGTGTGGGCGGCATTTTTATCAATGTCATACTGATGGTGATCAATATGCTGCCCCTGCCGCCGCTGGATGGCGGGCGCGTGGCGGTCGGCCTGTTGCCGGGACCGTGGGCCTACCGTCTAAGCCGGATCGAACCGTGGGGCTTTTTTATCCTGATCGCGCTGTTGTTTACCGGCATGCTCGGCTGGCTGCTCTGGCCGTTGATTGAGTTTTGCATCACAGTCCTGGCCTCGGTATCGGGCTTGCAGGCGCATCAGTTTATGTTGAAACTCAACGCACTGATGGGCAGATAGGAGAATCACTCTTGGGCGGTATACACACTCAGGGCCGGGTGCTGTCAGGGATGCGACCCACCGGTCACCTGCACCTTGGCCACTATCACGGCGTACTGAAGAACTGGGTCAGCCTGCAACAGGAATACGACTGTTTTTTCTTCGTTGCGGACTGGCACGCACTCACCACCCACTACGAGGACTCGGGCATCATCGCCGAGAGCCTCTGGGACATGGTGATCGACTGGCTGGCTGCCGGCGTCAACCCGTCTTCCGCCCGGCTGTTTATCCAGTCGCAGGTGCCGGAGCATGCCGAGTTGCACCTGCTGCTGTCGATGGTGACACCGATCGGCTGGCTGGAACGGGTGCCGAGCTACAAGGACCAGCAGGAAAAACTGCGCGAGCGTGACCTGGCCACCTACGGCTTCCTGGGTTATCCACTGCTGCAGGGCGCCGATATCCTCATTTACGGCGCCGACAAGGTGCCGGTCGGCGAGGACCAGGTGGCACATGTCGAGCTGACCCGTGAGATTGCGCGCCGCTTCAATCATATCTACGGACGGGAAACAGGTTACGAGGAGGCCGCCGAGGCCGCCATCAAGAAGATGGGCAAGAAGAACGCCAGGCTCTACCGGCAATTGCTCAAACGCTACCAGGAACAGGGCGACCACGAGGCCATCGAGGTGGCACGGGCGCTGCTGGCCGAACAGCAGAACCTGGCCATCAGCGACCAGGAACGCCTGCTGGGTTTCCTGGAGGGTGGCGGCCGCATGATTCTGACGGAACCCGAGGCGCTGCTGACGCCGGCCTCGAAGATGCCCGGACTGGACGGGCAGAAGATGTCGAAGTCCTATCACAACACCATCAGCCTGCGGGAGCGGCCGGACGACGTGCAGGAAAAACTGCGCACCATGCCGACCGATCCGGCCCGCGTGCGCCGGACCGACCCGGGTAATCCCGATATCTGCCCGGTCTGGCAGTTGCACCAGGTGTATTCCGGTGAGGACGTACAAGCCTGGGTGCGCGAGGGGTGTACGACGGCCGGTATCGGCTGCCTGGATTGCAAGCAGCCGGTCATCGACAGCGTGCTCGGCGAGCTGCAACCGATCCAGGAACGTGCGCGTGAGTTCGAGCAGGACCCGGGGCGGGTGCGCGCGATCATCAACGAGGGCGGGGAGGCCGCGCGCGCCGTGGCGCGCGCCACGCTGGAGGAAGTACGCGCGGCGATGGGCCTGAATTACTGAACAGCGGCTATTGCAGGAGCGCTCCCTGCTGGAGCGGGGACAGGCTCGCACGCACGATAGTCCCGCTCACATAAAAACATCCGTCATCCCCGCGCAGGCGGGGATCCAGTCTGGATCAGAACATCGGCGCTGATAGTTATTGCCTCGTTAAATAATACTGAATAACCTCCAGTCCCTTTTGCCGAATACAGAACAGGCGTGAACAATGGCGAGCGGATTAACGCTTTGCCGCTGGATCCCCGCCTGCGCGGGGATGACGGTAATGAATGACCTGACCATCTCGCAAACCGGTCCCGCAGATGTAGTAATAAAAGCGACATGGACCACAAAATAGGGTAGTATCCGCTGAACGACTGCACAGCGGTCCGCGACCTGCCAAGATACTCAATGAGTGAACGCCCAAGCCACGACGCCACGCCAGAGATCCATCCCCAGGAAGAGCTTCCCCTCGCCGTTGTCCAGGGCCAGGCCATCGAGGAACTGCCCGCCGATCTCTACATCCCGCCGGATGCACTGAAGGTTTTTCTCGAGGCCTTCCAGGGACCGCTGGACCTGCTGCTGTACCTGATCCGCCGGCACAACCTCGATGTCACCGATATCCCGGTGGCCGATATAACGCGGCAATACATTGAATATATTGAACTTATGCAGGACCTTCAGCTGGAGCTGGCGGGTGAATACCTGGTCATGTCGGCCACGCTGGCCGAGATAAAATCGCGCATGCTGCTGCCGCGCCCCGCCGGTATCGAGGAGGACGAGGAAGATCCGCGGGCCGAGCTGATCCGGCGGTTGCAGGAGTACGAGCGTTACAAGCAGGCGGCCGAGGATATCGACGGCCTGCCGCGCCTGGGTCGTGACGTGTTCCAGGCCGGGGCGGAGGCGCCGGACCAGAAAGTCGTCCAGTTGCCGCCCGAGGTCGAACTGCAGGACCTGATCGCGGCGTTCCAGGACGTGATGAAGCGTGCCTCGATGTATGCGCATCACCACGTGCAACTGGAGGCGCTGTCGGTCCGCGAGCGTATGTCCATTGTACTCAGCAAGGTCAGTGGCGGCCGCTTTACGCCGTTTACCGAGCTGTTTACCGTCGAGGAAGGGCGCATGGGCGTGGTGGTCACCTTCCTGGCGATACTGGAGCTGGTCAAGGAGTCCCTGCTGGACCTGACGCAGTCTGAACCCTACGCACCGATCCACGTCAAGGCGGCCGCCGGCAGCCAGGACCAGTCGGTGCCCGAACCCGGCGAACAAGCCACGGCCTGAATACTATGGAAGTCAAGCCACTCAAACTGATTGTCGAATCCATCCTGCTGGCCGCCGGGCGTCCCCTGTCGCTCGACCAGTTGCTGGCGATGTTTGATGACAAGGAAAAACCCGAGCGTGCGGACCTGCGCGAGGCCATCAAGGCCCTGCAGGATGACTACGCGGAACGCGGGATCGACCTGGTACAGGTCGGTGGCGGGTATCGCATCCAGGTGCGTGAATCCATGCAGCCCTGGGTGGCGCGCCTGTGGGAAGAAAAACCGGCGCGCTATACACGCGCACTGCTGGAGACGCTGTCACTGATCGCCTATCGCCAGCCGATCACGCGTGGCGAAATCGAGAGTGTGCGCGGCGTGGCCGTCAGCACCAGTATCATGAAGACCCTGCTGGAGCGCGAGTGGGTGCATGTGGTGGGGCATCGCGATGTGCCGGGGCGTCCCGCCATGTACGGTACGACCAAACAGTTCCTGAACTATTTCGGCCTGAAGAACATCGACGGGCTGCCCTCGCTGGCCGAACTGCGCGACCTGAATGCCATCGGCGAAGAGCTGCAGCTGGACCTGGCCGAGATACCCGGTCTCGGCATGGAGTCGGCCAATGATGAAGCAGGGGATGA
>CAMYKJ010000070.1 GCA_947258945.1 uncultured Ectothiorhodospiraceae bacterium | reverse complement strand
CAAAGAACTCGTCCTGTCCCACCTTGATGACGGCCTTCTGGTTGTTTACGGTAGAGATGCGCGGGCTGGACAGTACCTGCACATCGCCCTGGGTCTTGAGCAGCTCGATCAGGGCGTTGAAGTCTTTCAGGTTGGCATCGATGGTGAAGATGCCGCCGAATGCCGTCGTATCGAAGCCGGTCACCTGCGTGCCGCGGACCAGCGGCACGGTGGTGCCGGCCAGTGACGATGCGCCGGTATCGAAGACGCTGCCGCCGCCTGCATGACCGAACAGGATCGACTTGTCATCGCCGAATTCGAACAACGCATTCCAGTTGATGCCGGCCTGGAACTTTTCGTCCAGTGTGACTTCGATGATCTTGGCTTCCAGGATGACCAGCCTGTGGACGGCATTCTCGATGGTATGCAGTAACTCCTCCACGTTACGCAGTTCCTCCGGGAGCGCATGTACGACGATGACGCCGGACTCTGGATGAACCATGACCTTGCGGCCACCCTCCTCACCGATGATCATCTTCAGCGACTCCTTCAGATCACTCCAGAAGTCCGATGCGGATTCGGTGCTGACCATGCTGCCGGAAAAAACGGATCCGTTCGTGCTGCTGCTAGTCGCATTGGCGGCCGTCCCGCTGCTGCCGTTGCCCGTATCATTGCCGTTGTCGCTTATCCGGCCGGAACTGACCGTGGTGCGTGACCCACCCTTGCGTATCGCGTACAGGTAGTCGACCGAGAAGATCTGGGTGCGTATGCGTGCCGGATACACCTGGTAGGTATTGCCGTTGCGCTGGTAACGGTAACCGTAAACGTCACGCGTGGTGGACAGGACATCCTCGATGGTGACGTCCCGCAGTGTGATGGAGATGGTGCCGGTGACATCCGGATGCACGACCATGTTCAGCATCGTGCCCTTGACCAGACTCATGAAAAACTCGCGTGCACGGCTGTTGTTCACCGAGATATCGAAGCGCGGCTCGAGATCCGGCAGGATGTCCGGCAGTTCCCCGCGCAGGGGTGGCAGCAGGGCGTCTTTTACTTCCGGTGGCGGTGTAATGACACTTTCGTCTGGTTCGGCGCGCATGTCGTCATCCAGCGCGGCCGTTATTTCCGGCATGTTTTCCGTCGGGAGGGTCGGCAACAACTGACAGCCGACGGATAGTGTGCCGGTCAGCGTTGTCCACAGGATGAGCGTGACGGTTCGGTAAATATTCATGGTGTTGATTCCATGGTTCATGGTTGTTTTTTCACGATGTCCGGTAACAGTTTCAGTGTGATTTGCCTCTGTGGAGACTGTAATATGACGTCGTGCTTGCGGATTTTAAGTACGGTTGCATTGTCGACGGTTTCACCCTCGATGACGCGCTGGCCGTTGATGACAGCAACGCGGCGCGTGCTTGATACCAGGGTCGAGCTCAGGGTGTAGCTGTCAGCGCTGCTTGTCTGTTGCCGGTGGTACCCGGCCGTTTTCCAGGGCCGGGTCGGATCGGCAAGTGCAGCATCGCCGGCCAGTGTCGGGGCCGCGAACAGTGCCAGTCCGAGGGCGCCAGCCAGCAGTGTTTGAGTGCAGCGCATCGTCATGCGTCTCCGGGCAGTCCCAGGGTATAGAGGTCGATGGTGATACGGGCGGTCGGGTGTTCGGTGACCTCGTAATCCATGCCTTCCCAGAAAAATTTCCACGGCAGGCCTTCCAGCGCGCGCAGGTAGCGCAGCGTGGCGAGGTAACTGCCCTCGAGCTGTAATTGCATCTGGTAACGGTTGATACCGATATCGGTGATATCGTCTTTGCCGGACAGTTCGGCACCGGTCAGCGGCCTGCTGCCTGCATTGACCTCGAGCAGTCTGAGTCCCTGCTCCTGCTCCAGGACCTGCTTGAGGACCTCGACGGCCTGCGCCGGGGCCAGCAGGCCGCCCATCCGTTCCTGAATCCGGGAGTCCAGCAGGGCCAGCCGGGACAGCAGGTCGTTATGTGGTGATGCAGCGGTGTTGGCCGGGTTACCGGGAAGAATCCCGGAGCGTTCGCGCAGCATGTCCAGTTTGAGTTCCCGGTCGGCAAGGGCCTGCCGGAGTACCTTCTGCTGCTTGATGGCCGGCTGGATCGCCAGCGAATCCGCAACAAAAAACATGATTGCCAGGCACGTGACCAGCAGCATAATCCGCTGACGCAGTTCCATGGCATCCACCCGGTCGATCAGCGGTTGCAGGCGTTCCCGCATGGTTACAG
This sequence comes from uncultured Ectothiorhodospiraceae bacterium, assembly GCA_947258945.1. GTDB lineage: Bacteria > Pseudomonadota > Gammaproteobacteria > UBA9214 > UBA9214 > UBA9214. The sequence goes on along the minus strand of CAMYKJ010000070.1, from coordinate 3,588 downwards.
CTCCTCCCCGGCATTGCTGCTGAGTATGAAATCGACAGCGGTTTTCTCCGTATCGGTACGCGTGAGATGCACCGAGCCCTGATGCAGGGCGACGAACCGGGGTTGCCCGGGCATCGCCTGCAGGTAGCGCGGGACCAGCGTCGGGTTCAGGGTCGAGCCCCTGAGTTCGGTCTCGCCGTCTTCGGTAAGACTGATTCCCGTCAGCCACAAACCTGGCAGGGTCTGCCTCGCCAGTGTCTCGAAGAATTCGCTGAAGGCGGTGCTCTCCCTGAAATCGAGGCGCGAGAAGCCGTCGAGCAATGCCTGGCGTTTAATGAGGGTCTGCTGCAGCCGCTCGACCTCGGCTGAAATGCCGGATCCGCTGTCGCTGCCGGCGCTCTCCAGAATGCCGAGTCGCGCCTCCAGCTGCTGATACTGTGTTGACAGGGAAGTGACCGTGGAGTCGAGACCGTGCAGCGTCCACTGTGCGTGACTATAGAAGCCAAGCAGCAGGACGGCCGCAATACCGATTATCTGCAGCAGGGTAGCCGCAGAGAAAACCTTGCGTTGCCGCCGGAAGACGGGTTGATACAGGTTTATTTGCTGGTACATAACGTCCCTGTGTTGTTTACCCTTCCCTGGTAATTGCAGTCGCCACACCCGTGGCCATAACTGCCTCACACACCCGGTGCCGGTACCAAGCAGCCGCGGGCGTTACTTTACAACGACACTTGCAGCAAGATTCTTGCCAGAATCACAAGCTATTGATTGTATTTACTTTAAAATCGAGGAGAGGGATGATGGGTGACGGGTTTCTGCCACTAGTGGTGCTCGGTGGCGACATTTCGACGCCATGGGGCGGTTTTGAGGGCGCAAATGCGGTCACTCTGCACCGGTCCGACGGTCAGCGCCGGCGCCGGCGGGCCAGTTGGTAGCGGGTGATATCCCCCGCCAGCCGGTCATGGGGGATGGCATCCATACCGCCAAAGTGTGCGCTGGCCGACTCGACCAGGGAGGCGATATCATCGACCTTATCGCCCGGGCGGTCCGCAACCAGCCGCTGCAGGCCAAGCAGGCCGCCAAACTGGATTTTTTGCAATACACCGTGCGGGACCTGCAGCAGGTCATCCTCCAGGTCAAACAGCGGGAGTGCCGCGTTTTTCAGTTGTGCGAACAGCCTGCTGCAGTCTGCATGCAGCGGTCCGCTGCGACAGGCAAACTCGGCACCGCCGCGCCGGATAATCTGTTCGGCATGTCTGCAGGCGAAGTCGTCTTTTGCCAGCGTGGCACTGAACGGGCAGATCAGATCGCTCATATATCAGTGTTGCCTGATTGGTTATTGATGACTATTAGTATGCACAAATTCAGTTGCTTGCAAGTGTATCGCTGTTCCGGGACAGTGGGTTTTCGAATATTTTATGGCAAATACTGCGATAGGGAGCTAGCCTGATGAAAGAGAAACCCGGGATCGCAACGGCCATTCCCCGGCGACGCTACCGCCTGGGGGAATTCACCATCACCGTGCTGGGCGAGATCGAGAGCACGGATGGCCGGACTTACCGCTATATCGCGGCGGTCATTTGCGGGCAGGATCCGGAGCCCGGTATGTACATTACCGCGGAGTCGGGCGGTAACGGGCAGCGGGGCGAGTTCGAACTGCGGATCATCATGCAGGACGGCACAGAGGTGATCGATCGCGCGGAACGCTGGTCCGATCTCGACGCGTTTGTGGAGGAGGTTATCAAAATAGTCTCGCGGGTGCTGCAGCTCACCGATGAGACACCCTACCAGCTGATGTAGGAGGTATAAAATGAAAACAGGCAGAACGATTCTCGTGCTGTCTCTCGCTACCGGCCTGTGTGTGTCGGGCAGTGTGCAGGCATTCTGTTTCCTGAAAAACAAAAACAGCGGGCGCTCGCACAATTACTACTCGCACAATTACTACAGTTATCCGGCGCCGATGGCTGGGTTTGCAGCTATGCAGTATTACCCCTATTCATACAGCACCCTGCCGGGAGGCATGCGACATGATCAGATCAGGCCACGGGATATTCCTGTACAGCAGAATAACAGCCCGATTGAGGGGATAGAGATCTGGCGCCAGTAAAATTCCTATGGCTTGACCAGGGTGATCGTCCCGTTGGTCTCCTGCTTGCGTAACATACTGAGGATGTCGGCCGCGGGGACCGGCTTGCTGAACAGGTAGCCCTGGACGACCCGGCAGCCCTGTTGCCTGAAGAAATTCAGCTGCCTGACATTCTCGACCCCTTCGACGACCAGGGACAGGTTCATGCTGTGCGCCATAGCGATAATGGTTTGTGCGATAAGGGCATCATCCTTGCTTTCCGGTATTTCGCTGACGAACGAGCGGTCGATTTTTACCGTATCGACAGGCAGCTTGCGCAGGTAGCCAAGTGACGAGTAGCCGGTGCCGAAATCGTCCATGGCGATACTCATACCCATGTTCTTCAGTTTCTCGAGGGTAATGATTGCCGAACCGATATTGCGCATGGCCACGTTCTCGGTGACTTCCAGTTCGACCTTGTCGGCGGTGATGCCGGAGTCGGCCAGTGCGTCATTCAGGATTTCTATGAGCCCCGGTCTGGACAGCTGTGCCGACGACAGGTTGACGGCCATGGTCAGGTCCCCGAAGCCTGCATCGTGCCATTCGCGCAGCTGGCTGAATGCCGTGCGTATAACCCATTCACCAATCGGGATAATGAGACCGCTTTCTTCCGCGATGGGTATGAAATCGAGTGGGCTGACATAACCCAGAGTCGGGTGGGAGCGCAGGTTGGTTTCCAGCGCCAGCTTCTTGCGTGATCCGGCATTCATTTCAGCCGTGTAGTAAACCAGTTTGTTACGGCCGATCTCCTTGGCGCGGTACATGCTGATATCCGCATGTTTGACCAGCGTCTCTGCATCGGATCCGTCGAACGGGTAGACGCTGATTCCCACGCTGGTGGTTATGTGCAGTTCGTGGCCATGACAGGCAACGGGTTCAGTCAGCGACTTGATGATCTTGGCGCCGATCTTGCCTGCATCCGATGCGCTCTTGATGTCGGGCAGCAGTATCATGAACTCGTCGCCACCGACGCGGGCGATCGTATCACCTTCGCGCAGGCAGGTTTTCAGGCGCTGCGAGATCTTCCGCAAAAGCTGGTCACCGATGGTATGCCCCAGCGAGTCGTTGATGATCTTGAAGCGGTCGAGGTCCAGGAACAGCAGTGCAATCATGCTTTGCTGGCGACGCGCCTGTGCCAGGCCGAGACGGATCCTGTCATTCAGAAGGACACGGTTCGGCAGTCCTGTGAGTGCATCATGATGAGCATGGTATTCCATGCGTTTGGCAACCGCCTCCGCCTGTTCCTTCGAGGTTGCGAGCTCGTTATTGGCGATTTCCAGTTCCCGGGTGCGCATCGCAACACGGTCCTCCAGTTTCGCCTGGTAGGTCTTGAGCTGCTCGTCACGCGCCTGGATCTCCTCAAGCATGCAATTAAAATCATCGATCAGGTGGCCGAGTTCATCACGTCTGCTGCCGGAAACCCGCAGCGCGAAGTTCTTTTCCGTACTGATGCGTCGTGCAATCGCAGACAACCTGAGCAGCGG
>CAMYKJ010000069.1 GCA_947258945.1 uncultured Ectothiorhodospiraceae bacterium | reverse complement strand
TGCGCACGAACGGGATCATCAGTTCCAGATTGTCCAGGCCCATGGTTTCCCTGACCTTGAGCATGGCCGCGCACTCCAGCGCAAAGCATTCGGCGAAGTTCTCCGAGTAATAGCGCGACGCCCCGCGGAAGCCGATCATCGGATTTTCCTCGACCGGCTCGAACTGGCTGCCACCGAGCAGGGCCGCGTATTCATTCGATTTGAAATCGCTCATTCGCACCGTGACCGGTCGCGGGTAGAAGGCGGCCGCGATGGTGCCGACACCTTCGGCGAGGCGGTCGACATAGAAGTCGCGCGGGGTGCGGTAACCGGCCGTGCGCGTGGCGATATCGCGGCGCAGTTCCTCGGGCAGGCCGCTGTACTCGAGCAGTGCCCGCGGGTGTATGCCGATGCTGTTATTGATAATGAATTCCAGCCGCGCAAGACCGACGCCGGCACTCGGAAGAGCTGAAAATTCAAGCGCCTGTACGGGATTCCCGACAATCAGCATGATGTCGGTTAGCGGCCGTTCGAGGCCCTCCAGGTTGATGCGTTCACTGCGATACGGCAGCTTGCCGTCGTAGACGAAACCGGTGTCGCCCTCCACACAGGACACCGTGATGTGCTGTCCGTCGTGGATCGCATCGGTGGCGTCGCCCGCACCCACCACCGCCGGTATGCCGAGTTCGCGCGCCACGATGGCGGCGTGACAGACGCGTCCCCCGCGGTTGGTGACGATGGCGCTGGCGATCTTCATCACCGGTTCCCAATCGGGGTCGGTGATGTCGGTAATCAGGACCTCGCCGGGCTGCAGGTCGTGCATGTGTGAGGCATCGAGAATAATGCGTGCCCGGCCGGTGCCGATTTTTGCGCCGACAGCCTTGCCCTCGGTGATAACAGTGCCGCGCTGCTCCAGGGTGTAGATTTCCTGGAACGCATCCGTACGGATGGAATGCACCGTTTCCGGACGTGCCTGCACAATGAACAGTTCGCCGCTGACACCGTCCTTGGCCCACTCGATGTCCATCGGGCGCGGTTTGCCGGCCCTGGCCGAATAATGTCGTTCGATCGCCAGGGCATAACGGGCAAGCTGCAGGACTTCGTCATCGTCGATGGCAAACTGCTGGCTTTGTACCTTTTTCACTGCCACGTTGCGCGTGGCCTCGGCGGTCACCGGGTCCCGGGTGTAGATCATCTTGATGGCCTTTTCGCCGAGATGTCGCCGGATGATCGGCCGGTAGCCCTGTTCAAGTGTTGGCTTGTGGACCAGGAACTCGTCCGGGTTGACCGCGCCCTGCACCACGTTTTCACCCAGGCCGTAGGCGGCGGTTATCATGACCACATCGCGAAAGCCGCTCTCGGTGTCGAGGGTGAATATGACGCCGGACGAGGCGATGTCGGAACGCACCATCTTCTGCACGCCGATCGACAGGGCGATGCTCATGTGATCGAAGCCCTTGTCCACGCGGTAGTGGATGGCACGGTTGGTAAACAGCGACGCAAGCACCCGCTTGCAGGTGCGCAGCAGCTGTTCAAGGCCGCGAATGTTCAGGTAGGTTTCCTGCTGGCCGGCAAAGGAGGCGTCGGGGAGGTCCTCGGCCGTGGCCGAACTGCGCACGGCCACGTCGGGTTCGTCGCCGTATTCTTCCGCCATTTCTGCGTAGGCGAGACTGATTTCCTCCGCCAGCTGCGGCGGGAGTTCCCCGTCGACAATCCAGCCGCGAATGCGGGCGCCGGTTACACTGAGATCGTCGACATTATCGACATCGAGTTCCTCGAGGGCCTGCCTGATACGGTCTTGCAGATCGTTGTGCTGCAGGTAGTCGCGGAAGGCCTGGGCCGTCGTGGCGAAGCCGTTCGGTACCTTGACACCTTCACCGGAGAGCGCCTGGTACATCTCGCCCAGCGAGGCGTTCTTGCCGCCGACCAGCGGCACGTCTTCGATACCAAGTTCAGCGAACCGGCGAATGTAGGTTAATGATTGCATGCAAGGCCCTCATGTTTATTATCAGCGATCGCCGGAATTGACTGCAGCAGATTCCGGACAAACTACCATACCAGTCCATAAATGGGGAGCGCAGCTTGATGAGGCACGTCAAGTGCAGGATAAAAATAAAGTAATTGTGACAGGGTTATTACAGGACAGTCGATCTGCCGCACTGGCAGGTCTGCCGGGCCGTTACGGGCCGGTTTTTACCCCGTTGCCGGCGGGTTATTTCCGGCAATCTTTTCTCAGTTTGATGATGGCCTTGAGCAGGTCGGAACGATTCAGCTGCCCGACGATGGTGTTGTTGTCCATGACCGGGAAACCGCGCAGGGACGTATCGATGAACAGCTTGGCGGCATCCGCCAGACTGGTATCGGCATCGATCGTGGTGACGTCCGTCTGCATGTATTCCGAGACGCGTCCGCCCCATTCATCGTGATAGCAGGCCTTGACGATGGCCTCCAGACAGTCCCGCTCCGCCAGCAGTCCCACCAGGTTGCCGAGATCATCGACTACCGGTGCGCCGGGGACGCGCTGCCGGGTGAGTTCCTGGAAGGCCTCCATGACATCCATGTCAGGATGCAGGGTGACCGGGTTGGTCGTCATGTAATCGTTTACTCTGTGTGTCTTCGCCATGGTCTGTTGTCCCGTCGTGTATCAGGCGTTGGGTCCCGGGCTGCCTTGCCGCCGCTTTCTGCACGGGCGTCGACAGGCGCCGTGACAGTCGGAGGCGACGCCCGGGAGGTTGTTCAGGCCGCCGCAACTGCCCTGGATACTCCGGCGGCCGCGCAGCACGCCCAGCCCCAGCCCGGCGACGGCCAGTCCAAACACCAGGATGCTCGCCAGTAGCTCGATCATGGCCGCATAGTACCTCCGCACGCCGGCCGAAGCATGACCGGTGTAACCGGCATGTGTTGAGCGTCACGCACCGAAGTCATCCAGCATGATGTTGTCGCGTTCAACGCCCAGTTCCTCGAGCATTGCAATCACCGCCGCATTCATCATGGGCGGGCCGCACAGGTAGTATTCGCAATCTTCCGGTGCCGGGTGATAGCTCAGGTAGTGCAGCAGCAATGCCTCGTGAATGAAGCCCAGGTAGCCCTCCCAGTGATCGCCCGCCTGTGGATCCGAGAGTGCGACGTGCCATTCGAAATTCGCATGCGCCGCCTGCAGGGCGTCGAACTCATCCTGATAGAAGATTTCGCGCCGGCTGCGGGCGCCGTACCAGAACGACAGCTTGCGGTCGGTGCCGATCCGTTTGAGCTGGTCGAGGATGTGGGCGCGCATGGGTGCCATGCCGGCGCCGCCGCCGATGAAGACCATCTCCGCATTCGTGTCGCGTGCGAAGAACTCTCCGTAAGGGCCTGAAACTGTGGCTGTATCTCCGGGTTCCAGGCCGAAGATATAGGATGACATGATGCCGGGCGGGGCCTCGGGCTGCATGGGGGGAGGGGTCGCAATGCGCACGTTCAGCATGATGATGCCGGTTTCCCCGGGATAATTCGCCATCGAATAGGCGCGCGTGACCGGTTTGCTGACCACCGACGCGTAGCGCCACAGGTTGTGGCGGTCCCAGTCCGCACGGAATTTCTCCGGGATGTCAAAATCCCGGTAGGCGACGCGGTGCGGCGGGCACTCTATCTGGATATAACCGCCGGCGCGAAAGTCCATGTCCTCGCCGGCCGGAAGTTCCAGCACCAGTTCCTTGATGAAGGTCGACACACTCCGGTTGGAGCGCACGCTGCACTGGAATTTTTTCACACCGAGGACTTCCTGCGGCACCTCGACCTGCAGATCGCGCTTGACCACCAGCTGGCAGGCCAGGCGCTCGCCGGCGGCGGCCTCGCGTTTGGTGATGTGCGTCAGTTCGGTCGGCAGGATGTCGCCGCCGCCGGCATGCACCTTCACCCGGCACTGTCCGCAGGTACCGCCACCGCCGCAGGCGGAGGGTACGAAAATATCAGCCGCCGCCAGTGCATCGTCGAGTTTGCGTCCGACCGGGGCAGAGATGTCCCGTTTGCCGTTGAGACGGATGGTGATATGGCCGCTGGCTACCAGGTACGTGCGTGCCAGCAGGATGATACCGACCAGTGCCAGTACGATGGTCGTGAACAGGGTGACGCCGAGCGTGATGTCGAGCATGCGGCCGGCCCCTAAAGCTGGATGCCCGAGAAGGACATGAAGGCCAGGGACATCAGGCCGGTGATGATGAACGTAATGCCCAGACCCTGCAGTCCGGCCGGCACGTCGCTGTACCTGAGCTTTTCCCGAATGCTCGCCAGGCCCACCAGCGCCAGGGCCCAGCCGAAGCCGCTGCCCAGGCCGAACACCACACTCTCGCCGAAGGTGTAGGCGCGCTCCACCATGAACAGCGAGCCGCCGAGTATGGCGCAGTTCACGGTGATCAGTGGCAGGAAGATACCGAGGGCGTTGTAGAGCGCCGAAAAGTAGCGGTCCAGGACCATTTCCAGGATCTGCACCATGGCAGCAATGACCCCGATATAGCTGATCAGGCCGAGAAAGCTGAGGTCCACATCCGGCAGGCCGGCCCATGCCAGGGCACCGTCTGCCAGCAGCCAGGCATGGATGAGCTGGTTGATCGGCACGGTGATGGTCTGCACCACGATGACTGCGGCGCCCAGTCCGAGTGCGGTCTCGATGCGCTTGGAGATCGCCAGAAAGGTGCACATGCCGAGAAAGAAGGACAGGGCCAGGTTCTCGACGAACACCGCACGGACAAACAGGCTGAGGTAGTTTTCCATAAGCGCACTCCGCTTCAGCGGGGCTCGGTACCCTGCATCCCCTGGATGCTGTATTCCGCCTCCTCGACCTGCGCCGGTTTCCAGGAGCGGAACGCCCAGATCAGCAGACCGATGATAAAGAAGGCGCTGGGTGCCAGCAGCATCAGGCCATTGGGTTCATACCAGCCGCCGTCGCGCACCAGCGGCAGCACCTGGAAGCCCAGCAGGGTGCCGGAGCCGAACAGTTCGCGCAGGGTTGCGACCAGGATGAGGATCAGGCTGTAGCCCATGGCGTGGCCGAGGGCATCCAGCACGCTCTCCCTGAC
>CAMYKJ010000068.1 GCA_947258945.1 uncultured Ectothiorhodospiraceae bacterium | reverse complement strand
CCTTGACCGGACCGGTGCCAAAACTGAGCAGCACGATCGCCGCGATCAGCGTGGTGATATTGGCATCCGCAATGGTCGACAGGGCCTTTTCGTAGCCGGTATGAATGCTGGCCTGCGGACTGTTGCCGTTGCGCAGTTCCTCGCGGATACGTTCGAAAATGAGCACATTGGCATCGACCGCCATACCCACGGTCAGCACGATACCGGCGATACCCGGCAGGGTCAGGGTGGCCTGCAGCATCGACAGGACCGCCACGATCAGCACCAGGTTCAGTGTCAGGGCCAGGTCGGCAACCAGCCCGAACACCCGGTAGTAAAGGGCCATGAATACCAGCACGGCGCAGAAGCCGATCATGACCGAATTGAAGCCCTGGCGGATATTGTCCTTGCCGAGGCTGGGACCGACGGTACGCTCCTCGACAATCTCGATCGGCGCGGCCAGTGCGCCGGAGCGCAGGATCAGCGCCAGTTCCTGGGCCTCGCGCGAGCTGTCCAGCCCGGTGGTCTGGAAGCGGCTGCTGAACACGTCGCGAATGGTCGCGACACTGACCACCTCCTCCACCTTGACCGGACGCTTGACCGGTTCGCCGTCGACGATCTTCGTTTCACTCCGGTTCTCGATGAACACCACCGCCATGGGCTTGCCCACGTTCTCCTTGGTGAACCTGAGCATCGAACGCGCGCCCTTCGCATCCAGGGTCACTTCTCCTTGGTGAACCTGAGCATCGAACGCGCGCCCTTCGCATCCAGGGTCACCGACACCATCGGCGAACCGCTCATGGAATCGAAACCGGAGCGTGCATTGACGATCTGGTCACCGGTCGCGATCACGGATTTTTTCAGCAGCACATGGCCACCCTTGCGCTCACGGTAAAGTCGGGAACCGGCCGGCACCTTGCCGGCAATGGCGCGCTCCAGGTCATGCTCGATATCGACCGCACGGTACTCGAGCGTGGCAGTCGCGCCGAGAATGCGCTTTGCCTGGCCCGGATCCTGTACGCCCGGCAGCTGCACCACGATACGACTGGCACCCTGTTGCTGGATGACCGGCTCGGCCACACCCAGTTCATTGACCCGGTTGCGCAGGGTCAGGATATTCTGCTGCAGGGCGAACTGCTGTGTTTCGCGCGTTTCCTGTTCGCTCGGGCGGGTGGTGAATTCCGGCTTGCCGGTCGTCTCCGCCGACTCGGTCACCAGTGTAGGGAAATTCTTGCGCAGCAGGGACTCGGCACTGGCGCGGTCTTCCTCGCTGCGAAATACGACCCGCACACCCGCCTGTTCTGCCCGCAGCAAGGCATAGCGGATCTTCTCCTCGCGCAACAGCGTACGGATTTCTGTGGTGTAGCGCTCGATCGCCTGCTTGCCGGCTGCCTGCATGTCGACTTCCATCAGGAAATGCACACCGCCGCGCAGGTCCAGGCCGAGATACATCGGCAAGGCATTGAATGACGTCAACCACGCCGGTGTCGCCGGGGCGAGATTGAAGGCGACGACATAATCATTACCAAGTGCCGCCTTGACGTAGTCCGCGGCCTTCAGCTGCGTCTCGGTGTCCTGGAAGCGTACCAGTATCTTCCCTTCGCCACGCTCCAGAAGCTTGATCCCGATACCGGCATCACCCAGCACACGCGCCACAGTGGCCGACACGGTGTCGTCGACTTCGGCCTGCCGCACGCCGGATATCTGCAGTGCAGGATCCTCGCCGTACAGATTCGGCAAGGCATAAATAAAGCCGACCACGATCACCGTGATCAGCAATATGTGTTTCCAGAGTGGATAGCGATTCATTACCGGTATGTCCCTGACGGGGATCAGCCCCCCTTGATGGTGCCCTTGGGCATCAGGTTAGCGACGGCCTGGCGCTGAATCTTGACGGTCACTCCTTCTGCAACATCCAGTTCGACGAAACTCTCGTCCACCTTGCTGATCTTGCCGAGCATGCCGCCGTTGGTGACTACCTCGTCGCCCTTGGCCAGGGCCGCCACCATCTGGCGATGCTCTTTCGCCTTCTTGCTCTGCGGACGTATCAGCAGGAAATAAAAAACGACAAATATGACGATCAGGGGCAGAAAGCCCATTAGCGCATCGCCCTGCGTTTCTGGTGACGCGGCCATTGCATCCGATATAAAGAAATTCATGATTTTTCCCTCGTTCCCGCCTGTCCGTGCCCGTGCCGGACCCGCTCGAAGCGCGGTATTATGGCACAGCAGCGCGCTGCCGGTAAAAGTCCTCGCGGAAGGCCGAAATAGACCGGTTTTCAATCGCCTGCCGCAGGCCGGCCATCAGGTCCTGATAATAGGTCAGATTGTGGATGGTGTTGAGGCGCGCGCCGAGTATCTCGTTGCACTTGTCGAGGTGATGCAAATAGGCCCGGCTGTAGTTGCTGCAGGTATAACAACGGCATGACGGGTCCAGCGGCCCGGTGTCCGTGCGATGGACGCTGTTGCGGATGCGGACCACGCCGCCGTGGACGAACAGGTGCCCGTTGCGCGCATTGCGCGTCGGCATGACGCAGTCGAACATGTCGATGCCTGCGCAAACGGCCTCGACAATATCCTCCGGCGTCCCGACACCCATGAGGTAGCGCGGCGCTGCCGCCGGCATCTGCGGAAGCAGCTGCCCGAGTATCATCTCGCGTTCCGCGCGCGTCTCGCCCACCGACAAGCCGCCGATCGCGAAACCGTCGAAACCCAACTCGCACAGGCCTGCCAGTGATTCTGCGCGCAGCCCCGGGTACATGCCGCCCTGCACGATACCGAACAGCGCGGCCGGATTGTCGCCATGCGCGGCGCGGCTGCGCCTGGCCCAGCGCAGCGACAGCTGCATCGATGCGCGCGCCTCGTCTGCCGTGGCGGGGTAAGGCGTGCATTCGTCAAATATCATCACCACGTCCGCACCCAGCGCCCGCTGCACCTGCATCGATTCCTCGGGACCCAGGAATACCCGGTCGCCGTTTAGCGGGGAACTGAAGGTCACGCCCTGTTTCGTGATCTTGCGCAATTCCCCCAGACTGAACACCTGGAAGCCGCCGGAATCTGTCAGGATCGGGCCGTGCCACTGCATGAAATCATGCAGGGTGCCGTGCTGCCGGATGACCTCCATACCCGGCCGCAGCAGCAGATGAAAGGTATTGCCCAGTATTATACCGGCACCGCTGTGCCTGACCTCCTCCGGGGTCATTGCCTTGACCGTACCGTAGGTCCCGACCGGCATGAAGGCGGGTGTCTGCACCGTGCCACGCTCGAATGACAGCGTGGCGCGGCGTGCCTGTCCGTCGGTATGGGTACAGGTGAATTTCATGACCGGCCGGCAGTTCCGACCGCGGGCTGCTGCGAGGTAACGAACATCGCATCACCGTAGCTGTAAAACCGGTAACCCTGCCGGATGGCATGCCGGTAGGCGTCCAGCGTCAGTTCGTAGCCGGCAAAGGCACAGACCAGCATCAGCAGCGTCGACTCCGGCAGGTGGAAGTTGGTCAGCAGGGCATCAACCGCCCGGAACCGATAGCCGGGGGTGATAAACAGGTCGGTTTCACCCGCGCCTGCCTGTACGCGATCCCCGTGAAAGCATGCCTCCAGGGTACGCACGACCGTGGTCCCTACCGCGATCACACGCCCGCCACGCGCCCGCACCGCCGCGATGCGGTCAACGGTTTCCCCGCTGACCTCGTAACGTTCGAAATGCATGACATGATCCTCGAGACGCTCGGTCCGCACCGGCTGGAAAGTACCGGCACCCACATGCAGCGTGACGAAAACGGTGTCGACGCCCTGTTCCCGGATCACCTGCAGCAACGCCCCGTCGAAATGCAGTCCTGCCGTGGGCGCCGCGATTGCGCCGGGTGTGCGTGCATAGACCGTCTGGTAGCGCTCATGGTCCTGTCGACCATCGGCGCGCCGGATATAGGGTGGTAACGGCACATGGCCGCAACGCTCGAGCAGCGCCAGCACGTCCTCGTCACCGTGAAACCGGAGCAGGAACAGGTCGCCGGACCGGTCCGTCACCTCTGCCACGATGTCTCCCTCGAGCTGCAAGCGTGTTCCGGGGACAGGCGACTTGCTCGCCCGGACATGTGCCAGCGCCTGTTGCGGACCGGTGATCCGCTCAACCAGTACCTCGACCTTGCCGCCGGACGCCTTGATGCCCGTCAACCGGGCCGGTATGACGCGGGTATCGTTGAAGACCAGCACATCTCCGGGATCAAGCAGCTGAGGAAGCTCGCAAAAGACGCGATCACTCAGCTGACCGCTGCCGGGATCGACGCACAGCAGGCGGCTGTCGCCGCGTAGATCACCGGGATACTGTGCGATTTGTTCAGCGGGGAGCTCAAAATTAAAATCACTGCGTCGCATGGCGTCGGCATGGTAGCACACGCCCTTTCCGCACCGTCTTGCCCGCGGGACGCGAATCTTTATACTAGTCCCCGGTTACCGGCCAGACCGCCGTTGCCGAGGTGGTGAAACTGGTAGACGCACTGGACTCAAAATCCAGCGGGGGCAACCCCATGCGGGTTCGATTCCCGCCCTCGGCACCATTCAACTCACCCTGACCAGGTGTCCTGCCGCAGGCAGGTCTAGCTGCCGGCCGGCACCAGCCAGGCGACCGCCAGTACGGCAAGCATTACCGTCAGTACCAGTGTTCCCAGACGAAAGGTGCGCACCCTGGGGGGCCTGATCGATTCGCTTGCAGCAAAAAAATACCGGGCCAGTGACAGCCCGCCTTCCTCGACGCGGCGATCATCGGCGGCGCGACGCTCGCTTGCAGGCATTCTCTCGATAACCGGCACGGCGGTGCGGCGGTCATGCTTGCGCTCGTCAACCTGCATACGCGCAATAATGAGTCTCTGGTAGTCCTCCCAGCTCGACAGCTGCCTCAGTTCCGGCAGCAGCATGGCGGTCACTGATTTTACGTTTTGCCAGGTTTTTCTGTCTTCGCTCACATCGTCATCGAGACTGATGCGGCCGAGCAATATGTAACGGGAAACCTCCGCGGCGGTGAACGGCCCGCGAACCACACCGTCGCGGCGCGCGTACCAGCATCTTGCAGACCCCCGTTGTTCCATCGCAGACTGTCCGGCCTCACCAGACGCTCAGTCGGTCAGCCATTCTCCCATGCGGGCACGCAGGCGGATCAGGGCCTGCCCGTGTATCTGGCAGACTCGCGATTCACTGACACCGAGAATCTCGCCGATCTCCCGCAGATTGAGTTCCTCGTCGTAATACAGGGCCATTACCAGGCGCTCGCGCTCGGGTAATCCCTTGATTTCCTGAGCGAGCCCCTGTTTGAAGTCACTCTTCTGCAGTGTTTCCAGCGGCTGGTTCGGCTGGCGATTGGATTGCGTATAGCCTTCATCCCCCAGTGTTCCCGGGTCTTCGAAACTGAAAATCCGGCAGCCGGTCGAATCCTGCAGGATCTTGTGATAGTCGTTCAGACTCAGTCCCATCTCTTCCGCGACCTCGACGTCACGTGCATCGCGACCGACCGCGTTCTCGATCTTGCGCACGGCCTCGGCGACCTCGCGAGCCTTGCGATGCACCGAGCGCGGTGTCCAGTCGGTGCGGCGAATCTCGTCGAGCATCGCGCCGCGAATGCGGATGCCGGCATAGGTCTCGAAGCTGGCACCCTGTTCCGGGTCAAATTTTCTCGATGCCTCGATCAGGCCGATCATGCCGGCCTGGATGAGATCGTCTGCCTGCACACTGGCCGGCAAGCGGCTCATCAGGTGATAGGCTATTCGTTTGACCAGTGGTTCATGC
>CAMYKJ010000067.1 GCA_947258945.1 uncultured Ectothiorhodospiraceae bacterium | reverse complement strand
GGAAATATTTATGGAGGGATATCTTAACAGTCAGCGGTCATCGTGTTGCAGGCGGGTACGAATGAACTGGCTGTGTGGCACATAAAGCAGGTCGGCGATCTTTCTTACCAGGTGTTGCTCGTGGGCATCGATGTAGCCGTCGGCGGCGGTCACCTGCCACAACATACTGACGATCTCGATACGCTCCTCCAGGCTGCACCCGGCATTTATCATGCGCGTAAAGGGGTATAACGATGTCGTGTGTTTGGTATCGACCTCCGCACGTTGGGCTATTGCGGCCGCCTCATCAGGGGGAATCGAATATTTTTCCTCGACAATCGACCGGATGGCATCCCGCTCGGCATCGCTGATGTCGTAGTCGGCACTGGCGACCTCCATGAGCAGCGCAGCAGTTGCAAGTTGCAGTGCCCGCCCGTCATTCTGATCTTCATCCGCCGCCTCGCGGCTGAACAGGAATCTGTTGAGCTTGCTGATCACGTTTGATATCGGGGGCGGCTGGCGCGGCAAATCGCCGACAACCAGCAGGGGTCAGTTGATATGTTTGCCTGTATGGTAAGTGTTGCCATCATATTTGACGAAAAATCTGTCCAGCAAGGGATGATTCACGGGCTCCCGGGTATCGTCTTCCAGCAGATTCTGCTCGGCCACATAGGTCTCGCTATTGGCGTCATGTACAAGCACATGATACCAGGGCTCGTTTTTCGGCGGCCTGCTTCTGGCGTTTGAATCGTACCACTCGTCCTGGCCGAGAAATTCAGGGTCAACATCGACGATGACACCCCGGTAATCAAACAACCGGTGGTGAATACATTGACCGATCGAGAATTTAGCCTGTTTCATAAGCACCTGCCAGTCACACGGAATAGCGGATATACAAATATGACCCCCGGCCCGCACACAAGTTCGACTGTTTACTCCCGATCCGTATAATACACGGCCCGTTCAACTGCATAGAATCCGGATGAATATTTACCTGACTATCGGGCCAGACAAAGTCGTAACCATGCAGTATTCGCTGACCAACGCTGATGGCGTTGTACTGCGTGACGCCGCCAGCAAACCGGTGAGTTACCTGCATGGAGCCGGGACAATCCCGCCCAGGCTCGAGCGGGAACTTGAGTCACACAAGGTCGGTGACATCGTCAGGGCCCGCCTGCTCCCCGATGATGCGTTCGGCAAACGCGATGTCGAGCTGGTTTGCGCAGTCCCGCTGAACGAAATACCAGAGTCGGAAGAGATCGAGGTTGGCGGGCAAATTGTGGGGAAGGACCAGGACGGCAACGAGGTTACATTCGCGGTCACTGCGATCGATGATGGAGTCGCCAGCCTTGACGGCAATCACCCGCTCGCGGGGCAGACGCTGGTCTTCGAAGTGGAAATCCAGGCTATTCGCGATGCAACCGACGAAGAGATTCGCACCGGCAAGGCAGCAGATCCGCCGGACGGCTGACGACAATACTGCTAGCGGTCGACCAGAAAGCGCGTACCCTGGTAGTTCAACTGTATGCTGCCGGGATGAATCCTTTCCAGTACCGCGCCGTTCGCCAGCGTTTCCCCCTCGCGATACTTCTTCAGATCGGCCATGATAAAACGTCTGGCCGGGTCTTCCGCATACACATGTACATCGATACGCGGCAGGCTAAATCCGCTGCGAAACTCCAGGGATAGTTCACGCCATTCGGGCAATCCTGATTCAACGGTGGATGCCACTTTTGGCTGACTGGCCGGGTTCGTTACCGGCGTCTTCACTGCCGGGGAAGGTACCGGCGGCGCCTGTTTGACTGGCCGCTGGACAGGCGGGCGCAAGGGTACTCGCGGACGCGTCGTCGTCTGCACGCTATCAACCGGTGCACGCGGCACGGGCACGACTGGAATACGTTTCGGCGGTGCGGTCTCAGACCGGGCCACATCCGCTACCGGTTGCACGTCACCGCTGTCACGATCGAGCAGGGTGATGAAAATCAACAGGCCGTTGAATACCAGCAGTGCGCCGACAATCCACACCCACATTTGCGGTCGCGGGTGTCTGCGCGCACGCCAGTGCGCAGTCTCAAGGTCCGGCACCTCGCCGAGATCACGCTCCCGGTCTGCCTTCTTGAGTGCATCGAGTATGTAGGACATCGCTCAGCCCGTGCAGTGAATCCGCACAACCGGAATCCGCATGCAATCTGATGAGATTGTACATCCAGAGCTCATTATTTCAGCTGACTCTCCTGTGTACACTGTAAGCTGCTACCGGGCCGGTATCTGCATGGCAGCGAACTCCGCCATTGGCTGCACACCGTATAAATCATTAAAGCCGCTCACTTGCCATTCAACCGCGGTACATCCTTGCGGTTAACTGCAGTATTGAGATGTAGCATCGTGTTCTTGCCAACGATGCCGTCCGGTATCAGGCCGTGCGTCCGCTGAAAGGCCAGCACCTGTTTCTGCAGCTGGTAATCGAACAGCAGGTCATCCTTCGCCGGGATCTTTACATCCTGCGCAATCCCGATCTGTTCACGTAACCAGGCCACGTCGGGATCCCGGTCCCCCGCCTTGAGGAACAGCCGGCCGCCCGGGGGTGCCTGCGTGAGCACAACATACTCGCCATACCAGTAGCTGCCGACCTGCTCGACCTGCAGGCGATAGACATCGCCCCCAATGACCAGCTCCAGATTCGTATCCTCCATGCGCTGCAGAAAAACGGGTACCCGGTCGCCGTCTTCCCGGATCAGCGTCAGGATTGCCGGCCTGTCGAAGCTACGCAGTGTATCCCAGTCGCCCTGCTTTACGATGCAGTGCAGGCCGTACTCACGGCCAAATTTACAGAAATCCGGCTTGACGGCCGGGGGCAGCACAACCTGCCAGCGCACAAACAGCGCCTTCCATGCCTTGCGATACCAGGTGCTGTCCGCCTGCTGCAGCAGCTCGCCCAGCGAGACGGCCACCGGGGCATCAGCTTCGGGCGCCGGTTTCACGGCCACCTCGGGCTCCGTCACCCCGATCGGTTCACTGGTCGCAGGTGCTTCGGGCTCCGGCGCCGCGCTTTCACTGGTCTGCGCCGTATCCACCTCGGCGGGTACCGTGACGGGCGGCGCCAGGTGCTGCCAGGGCTGGTAGTAATAGGCTGCAGCGGCCAGCATCGTCACCACCAGCGTGCCGGCCAGCAGTGGCATCCACGGACGGCGTCGCGACGAATCCTGCCCGTCCACAGACAGTACTTCACCGGATGCCTTGTTGACGATTTTACGGTCGACGACACCCTTGCCCTCGACATAGGTGCCGAGGAGCGCCCGGTCACACAGCACGTTGATCAGGCGGGGAATGCCCTCGGACAGCTTGTGAATGCGCTCCACGGCCCGTTGCGTGAACAGGTTCCGCGAGCTGCCGCATATCTGCAGCCGGTGCCTGATGTAGGCATCGGCCTCTTCGCGGCTGATGGGTTCGAGGTGATAGCGTGCGGTGATGCGCTGGGAAAGCTGGCGCATGTCCTCGCGCGACAACTGCTCGCGCAGCTCCGGCTGTCCGATAAGGATAATCTGCAGCAGTTTCTGCGTGGATGTCTCGAGATTGGTCAGCAGCCGGACCTGCTCGAGCACGTCCGCTGACAGGTTCTGTGCCTCGTCGATGATCAGGACAGTGCGACGACCACGTGCATGTGCGTCCAGCAGGTGACGGTTCAGCAGATCGATCAGTGTCTTGATGCTGGCATCGTCGCCGGGATGTTTGATACCCAGCTCGTCGCAGACGGTTGCGAGCAACTCCTGGGCAGTCACCTTCGGATTCAGCACGACAGCGACGTCCACGTTATCCGGCACCTGTTCAAGCAGGCAGCGGCAGATAGTGGTCTTGCCGGTACCGACCTCGCCGGTCAGCTGCACGAACCCGCCACCCTCGCCAAGGCCATACAGGAGATGTGCCAGCGCCTCCCGGTGGCGCGCACTCATGTAGAGAAAGCGCGGATCAGGCGTGATCGAGAACGGCTGTTCCGTCAGATTGAAATATTCCAGGTACATAAAGTGTCGAAAATGGGCTGTTATACTCAAGGCTTGTGACAACCATTCCGCTCCTGCCGAACCGCCGCCAATGTGCCATGCCCCCGCATAATAGCCTTTATCTACTGCCTGTTGCGACTGTATTTTTCCTGTTCCGCCTGGCCCCGACCGGGGCCACGGCAGCGGCCCCGCAGCAGCTGCAGGGTTATGAAGGGATCGTGCTGATGACAAGCCGATGTGTTACGCCGGCGCAGGCATGAGCATGAACCGGAACAGCAATCGTTGAGACCGATTCTCACATCCAGGAACCTGCTCCTTGCCAGTGCAGCTGTCTTTGCCCTCGTCGCCTTTGGCCAGTTACCGGGCCATAGCCTGCTCTGGCAGGAATTACAGAACTCGCTTCATACGCTGCTGTTCTTCATACTTGCCCTGCTGGTGCTGTATCAATTACGCCACCATGCCCACCTTGCCCTCACACCTCTCAACACATACCTGGTCGCCGGCAGCATCTGTCTGGCAACCGGTATTGCGACTGAAGTCGTGCAGTGGCTGACCGGGCGCGGCTTCGGTTACCTCGATGTGCTTCGCGATCTGGCCGGCATCGCAATGGCTGCCATCCTGTATGCCCTGCTTGATCGTACAGCCGCGGGTTCCCGGCTTGTTGAACGATCCGCCACTCGCGGCTTGCTTGCGGCGCTCCTGGTCAGCTTGCTGCTCGTATCCTGCTACCTGCCGGGCACACTGGTAGTGGATTACATCGCGCGCAACAAGGCATTCCCTGTCGTCATGGATCTGCGTGCAAACTGGGCAGACACTTATATAGAACGGGTCGATGCACTGTCGGCCCCGGGTGCCTGTGCACCGGGCATGACCGGTCTTAAACTGTTACCGTCGCCCTACCCCGGCGTGTCTGTCGCTGAACCCGTTCCGGACTGGCGGTCTTACCGGCAGCTCGCGTTTACCCTGCATAACACAGGTGTTGCACCTTTTGACCTGGTGATTCGCATCCACGACCGGCTGCATGACCAGTCCCTCACCGACCGTTATAATCGTACGCTGACAGTCAATCCCGGCCTGAACCGCTACAGAATACCGCTGGC
>CAMYKJ010000066.1 GCA_947258945.1 uncultured Ectothiorhodospiraceae bacterium | reverse complement strand
GGCCGGCGAGATCGACCGGCTGTATCTGTCGCACAATCAGTTCGTAAACACCATGACGCAGAGCCCCGTAATAAAACAGCTGATTCCGGTCAGCGGCGAAGCAGATACCGATGCACTGAAGACGCACTGGGACTATATCTACGAGCCCGATTCCGTGCCGGTCATGGATGCCCTGATGATCCGCTACATTGAATCACTGGTGTACCAGGGCGTGGTCGAGAACGTCGCCTGTGAACAGGCCGCGCGCATGGTTGCAATGAAGTCCGCTACCGACAACGCCGGTGATCTGATCAACGAATTGCAGCTGATCTACAACAAGGCTCGCCAGGCGGCGATTACACAGGAAATTTCGGAAATCGTCAGCGGTGCCGCGGCGGTTTAATAAATTTGGTGTAGGAGCGCTTCGCAAGCGCGATTCTTTTTTCAGTAATATACGGAATCGCGGATGCGATCCGCTCCTACACGCAGGAAGATTAAAGTTTAAGAGGATACCATCATGAGTGCTGGCAACATTGTGGAAATTATCGGTGCTGTCGTCGACGTGGAATTCCCGCGCGACAGCGTACCGAAGGTCTATGACGCCCTGAAGGTCGGCGATGCCGACCTGACACTGGAAGTTCAGCAGCAGCTGGGTGACGGCGTGGTGCGCACCATTGCCATGGGGTCCGGACGCATCATGGACGTACTGGGCAATCCGGTCGACGAGGCCGGTGATATCGGTGCAGAGGTCAGCCTGCCCATTCACCGCGCGCCACCGGCCTATGCGGACCAGGCCGCGACGCTGGAAATTCTCGAAACCGGCATCAAGGTCATCGACCTGGTGATGCCGATCGTCAAGGGCGGCAAGGTCGGCCTGTTCGGTGGTGCCGGCGTCGGTAAGACCGTGGCCCTGATGGAGCTGATCCGCAATATCGCCGTCGAACACTCCGGCTACTCGGTGTTCGCCGGTGTCGGTGAGCGTACCCGCGAAGGCAACGACTTCTACCACGAGATGACGGAAGGTGGCGTTATCGACAAGGTGTCGCTGGTCTACGGCCAGATGAACGAGCCACCCGGCAACCGCCTGCGCGTCGGTCTGACCGGCCTGACCATGGCCGAGCACTTCCGCGACGAGGGCCGTGACGTGCTGATGTTCATCGACAACATCTACCGTTACACCCTGGCCGGTACCGAAGTGTCGGCGCTGCTGGGTCGCATGCCGTCCGCGGTGGGCTACCAGCCGACACTGGCCGAGGAAATGGGTGTGCTGCAGGAGCGCATCACTTCCACCAAGACCGGTTCTATCACCTCGTTCCAGGCCGTGTATGTCCCGGCCGACGACCTTACCGATCCCTCGCCCGCCACGACCTTCGCCCACCTCGATGCTACCCTGGTGCTGTCGCGCCAGGTGGCCGAGCAGGGTATCTACCCGGCCGTGGACCCGCTGGATTCGGCCTCGCGCATCCTCGATCCGAATGTGGTCGGCAGTGATCACTACGACACCGCGCGTGCGGTGCAGGGCATGCTGCAGCGTTACAAGGAACTGAAGGATATCATTGCCATCCTCGGCATGGATGAGCTGTCCGAGGATGACAAGCAGGTCGTGACCCGTGCGCGCAAGATCCAGCGCTTCCTGTCACAACCGTTCTTCGTGGCCGAGACCTTCACCGGTACACCGGGCAAGTTTGTTTCGCTGAAGGACACGCTGGCCGGCTTCAAGGGTATTGTCAACGGCGAACACGACGAGCTGCCGGAACAGGCGTTTTATATGGTCGGCACCATCGAAGAGGCCGTTGAGAAGGCCAAGACGCTGTAAGACGTAAAGAGACGAGACTATGGCAATGACCCTGCATGTTGATATCGTCAGCGCCGAGGCGGAAATCTTTTCCGGCACGGCGACGATGGTGTTCGCGCCCGCCGAGATGGGCGAGGTCGGCATCTCGCCGCGGCATACCCCGTTGCTGACACGGCTGAAGCCCGGCGAGGTGCGTGTCCAGACAAGCGACGGTGAAGAAAAGTCGTTTTACGTTTCCGGCGGCATGCTGGAAGTGCAGCCGCATGTCGTGACCGTGCTTGCCGATACCGCGATCCGTGCGGACAGTCTTGATGAGGCCCAGGCGCTGGAGGCCAAGGAGCGCGCCGAAAAACTGCTGGGTGACAAGTCTGCTGACATCGATTATGCCAGGGCGCAGGCCGAGCTGGCCGAGTCCATGGCCCAGCTGGCAACCATACGCAAACTGCGCGAAAAGGCGAAATGACCGAACAGTTCATCGGCAGCGGCAAGGTCGTTTCGTTTACCTATTCGATTGTCGACAAGGCAGGCGAAATCATCGAGCAGTCTGACCTTCCGATCAGCTATGTCCATGGCGGCCAGCATGACCTGTTCGAAAAGGTCGAGGAGGAGCTGGAGGGTGCGGTCATCGGCGATACCGTCGAGGTTTCGCTGACACCCGAGGAAGGCTTCGGGCCACATGATCCCAACCTGACCTACACGGACAGCCTGGACAGCGTGCCACCCGAGTTTCACCGCGTCGGTGCCGAGGTGGAGATGGTCAATGACCAGGGCGATGCAAAGACCTTCGTCGTGACGCAGATCGAGGACGGCAAGCTGACCGTGGACGGCAATCACCCGATGGCCGGCAAGGTCATTACCTTCAATATTCGGGTCACGGCCATTCGGGATGCCACCGACGAGGAAATGGCCAATGGCGTCGAGCCCATGGCCATGCCGGTTCTGCACTGACAAGCCTTGTTTGAGGGCAGGCCCCGTTTCCCGGTTCACTGTTATATTGCCGCAAGATTCACTGACCGGAAAACCGGGCCTGTCCCCGGTTCTTCCATGCTATATTCCTCGCATTCCAGTTCGCCCGTTATCAGTCGATATCAGCATGTAGCGACAACCGGTCACCTATATCTATGAGCCTGAGCATCATCATTCTCGCTGCCGGCAAGGGCACACGCATGCGCTCGGACCTGCCAAAAGTACTGCACAAGCTGGGTGGTCGCCCGCTGTTGTGGCATGTCCTGCAAACGGCACAGCAGTTCACTGATGCACGCATCCACGTGGTCATAGGACACCGGGCCCGGGAGGTGCAGGAGTCCTTCAGCGCTGCCGATGTCGAGTGGGTCGTGCAGGACAAACAGCTCGGTACCGGACACGCCGTGGCACAGGCCATGCCGGGTATCGCGGACGATGACTCGGTGCTGGTCATGTACGGCGATATCCCGCTGATTCGCCAGTCCACTCTGGCCCCCTTGTGTGCCATTGCAGAGCAGGGATTTCTTGGTTTGCTGACGGCTGAGCTCGTAGACCCGACCGGTTACGGACGTATTCTGCATCATGCCGACGGCAGCATCAGCGGCGTCGTCGAGGAAAAGGATGCCAGCGCATCGGAGCGGTCAATCAGGGAGGTCAATACCGGTTTCATTGCCGCACCCGCTGCCAAGCTGCGGCGCTGGATTGATGTGCTCGACAATAACAACGCGCAGGGCGAGTTCTATCTGACCGATGTCGCCGCCCGGGCCGTTGCCGACGGCGTCAGTGTGCGCGGCCTGTCGGCCGAGTCTGTCGACGACGTACTGGGTATCAACGACCGGCTGCAGCTTGCGGAACAGGAGCAGCGTTACCGGAATCGCTGTGCTGTCGAATGCATGCGTGACGGTGTTACGCTGATCGACCCGACGCGTTTCGACCTGCGCGGCCAACTGCAGGCCGGCGAGGATGTCATCATCGATATCAACGCCGTGCTGGAAGGTGATGTCCGGCTCGGTAATCGCGTTTCGATCGGCCCCAACGTGGTGCTGCGAAACGTTGAAGTTGGCGATGGCACCAGTATCCTTGCCAACTGTGTCATTGAAGACGCCGTAATCGGCAAGGGTGTGCGTATCGGACCGTTTGCGCGCGTGCGACCGGAGACGCGCCTGGCCGACAATACGCATGTGGGTAATTTCGTCGAAATCAAGAAGTCCGATGTCGGTGCGGGTTCCAAGATCAACCATCTCAGTTATATCGGCGATACCACCATCGGCAGGGACGCCAACATCGGTGCCGGTACCATCACCTGCAATTACGACGGCGCCAGCAAGCACCGTACGGTGATCGGCGACGATGTGTTCATCGGCTCGGATACGCAGCTGGTGGCGCCGGTCGAGGTAGGGGCAGGCGCCACCATAGGCGCAGGCTCGACCATTACGAAGGATGCGCCGGCCGGCGAGCTGACATTGAGCCGGTCAGGGCAGGAAACGCGCAAGGGCTGGCAGCGACCGAAGAAAAAGAAATGAAATATCTACATCTGTACACCTGTAATTACGTCCCCTCTCCCTGCAAGGGAGAGGGACAGGGAGAGGGTTGCAAATATTGCATATATCCCTCTCCCCAACCCTCTCCCCCAGGGGGGAGAGGGGGCCACTACGCTGACACTGTAATGGATGCAGATTTATGTGCGGCATAGTCGGTGTAGTAGCGACGCGTAACGTGATCCCGGTGCTGGTCGATGGCCTGCGCCGGCTGGAATACCGCGGTTATGATTCTGCCGGTGTGGCGGTGCAAAGTGATAATGCACTGCTGGAACGTGTACGCAAGGTCGGCAAGGTCGCCGAGCTGTCCCGTGCACTGGAGGAGAATCCGGTCAGCGGCATGACCGGCATCGCGCATACCCGCTGGGCCACGCACGGAATTCCGAGTGAGCAGAACGCGCATCCGCATGTCTGTCACGAGCGCGTGGCGCTGGTCCACAACGGCATCATCGAAAACCACGACGAACTTCGCGAACAACAGCAAGTCGGCGGTTACCGGTTTACCTCGCAGACCGATACCGAGGTAATCGTGCATCAGATTCACCACTACCTCGACCAGGGCCAGGACCTGCTCGGCGCGGTGCAATCGACGGTTGCCGATCTTGAAGGCGCCTTTGCGCTCGGCGTCATTAGCAAGGACGAGCCGGGTCGCCTGATCGCGGCACGCCGCGGCAGCCCGCTGGTTATCGGTGTCGCCGAAGACGAGATGCTGATTGCCTCTGACGTGGCGGCGCTGATTTCGGAAACCAGTCGCTTCATCTTCCTCGAGGATGGTGATGTGGCCGATATCGTTCATGATCGATTGACCATCTACGATCATGACGGCCATGCAGTCGAGCGCAAGATACAAACATCCAGTCTGACGCTGGATGCGACCGACAAGGGTGACTTCGATCACTACATGCTGAAGGAGATCTTCGAGCAGCCACGCGCAATCGCCGACACCCTGGAGGGGCGCATCGGCAGTCACCAGGTGCTGGAAGAGGCCTTTGGCAGCGGTGCCGGTGATATCCTGAAAGACGTACGGGGCGTACACATCATTGCCTGCGGGACCAGCTATCATGCCGGCATGGTCGGGCGTTACTGGCTGGAGTCGCTGGCCGGCATTCCCTGCAGCGTCGAGGTGGCCAGCGAATTCCGCTACCGGCATCCGGTGGTACGCAAGAATTCCCTGATCGTGACCCTGTCCCAGTCAGGCGAAACGGCGGACACGCTCGCCGGACTGCATGAGGCGCGCCGCCTCGGTTTCGGGCATTCGCTGTCCATTTGCAACGTACCGGAAACAGCTGGTTACCATGCTGCTGCTGACCATCGTGCTGGGCCGGCGAAACGGTATGTCGCCGGAGGTCGAGATCAGGCTGGTCAACGAGCTGCGCAGCGTGCCCGGCAAGATCGAGCATGCCCTGCAGCTGAACGACCAGATCCGTGACCTCGCCAGGGCGCACTTCAACGACAAGCACAACGCACTGTTCCTCGGCCGCGGCGATCAGTTTCCCGTGGCCATGGAGGGCGCCCTCAAGCTCAAGGAAATTTCCTACATTCATGCCGAGGCCTACCCCGCGGGTGAACTGAAGCACGGGCCGCTGGCACTGGTGGACGAGAACATGCCGGTGGTGGTGGTGGCGCCGAACAATGTGCTGCTGGAAAAGCTCAAGTCGAACCTGCAGGAAGTGCGTGCCCGCGGCGGCAAGCTGATCGTGTTTGCCGATGTCGATGTCGGCATGGAAAGCAGCGAGGATGTGATCGTGTTGCCGGTCGCACCCACCGAGGACAGCATCGCTCCCATCATCTTCTCCGTTCCCCTGCAGCTGCTCGCCTATCACGTCGCGGCCAGCAGGGGCACGGATATCGATCAACCCCGCAATCTCGCCAAGTCCGTTACAGTCGAATAGGCGCCGCGCCGCCGGCAACGGCAAGTCATTGATATATTTGATATCATGTGACAAATCCGAATTTCTGTGTTAGTATTACTCGTTTATCTGAGCGAGGTGGCCCGCATCTTGAGGCGGGTCTGAAGGAGTTATAAATTGACTATCGATTCAATGTTTTACTGCATTCCCCAACAGGCATACCTGAGCGTCACCACCTGCAAGAATCTGCGTGAGCGCCCTGTTGGCAAGGCGCCGGCCGGTGCCCCCCCGAAGCTGATCGCCTGCGAGAAGTGCACCATGCACCCGCTGGTGGACATGGCGAAGATCCCGACGGTCACCCTGGAAGCCTACCTGGGCGGCTCCAAGCCGAAGGTCGCCAACCTGAATTCCCCGAAAAACAGAAAACTGCTGGCGGACGTCGCCTAGAACGCCTACAGGGTGTGACGCACCCAGCGGTCGCCCCGCCGGCGCCCCGCGTTGGCGCGGCGATCCGGATGGGTCTTGTCAAAGCGCACATCGACGCGGCGATCCTGCTGCAGCCGCCGGTGTCTGGCACGGCGTTCGCGCAACCCCTTGAACTCGCAGGAGCAGGTTTCGAGCGCGTGCGTACAGCCCGGCAGCGGCAAGTCCGGTGCCTGTGTGAAGGGGAACTGGCGTCCCAGCAACGTCCTGGACTCTACACAGCCCGGCTGGCTGAGTTCCGCACCCCAGAAAAACTTGTTTTCCCGCAAGTGCTCGAGCGAGCCGGTTTGTACCGGCGAGGCGGATTCACTGCGTTCGATCCGGCGGCTGCGTGAGGGTGTGCGTCGCTTGCCTAGCAGGATGAACAGCCCGGCAGCGATCACGACGCTGAGCAGAACAGTCAGGAAGATGGCCATATTGTTTCCACTAAAATCATCACTGCTGTGATGGCTGACACGGCGGGCGATAAAGCAATTCAGGCCCCGTTGTTATTGCGTGCTGCAACCGATATCAATACTTATTCTAGCGCAAACTTAACCCCTGTGGGGCCCGCGGGTATTAAGAATTTATGAACCGTTATTTGCCTGCCTTCCCGGCACCTTATTGCTAGAATCACCAGTCTATGGATGTCTCCCGGATTATCGAGTCGCTGAACGATGCCCAGCGCGACGCTGTGTGCGCATCGGCCGATCCATTGCTGGTGCTGGCGGGCGCGGGCAGCGGCAAGACGCGCGTGCTGGTACACCGGGTTGCCTGGCTGGTTGATGTGGAGGGCCTGTCGCCGTATTCGATCCTGGCCGTCACGTTTACCAACAAGGCGGCCGGGGAGATGCGCGGTCGCATCGAGCAGATGATCGCACCGGCATGTGGGTGGGTACCTTTCACGGGCTGGCACATCGCCTGCTGCGCGCTCACTGGCAGGAGGCGCAGTTGCCGCAGGCTTTCCAGATCCTCGATTCGCAGGACCAGCAGCGCCTGGTCAAGCGCGTCATCCAGGCCATGGAACTGGACGTGGAGAAGTGGCCGCCCAGGCAGATGCAATGGTTCATCAACAGCTGCAAGGACGAGGGCCGGCGGCCACAGCACATCGAACACCGCAACGACCCGTACCTGAAACGGCAACTTGAAATCTACCAGGCCTACGAGGACCTGTGCCAGCGTTCCGGCCTGGTGGATTTTGCCGAGTTGCTGCTGCGTTCACATGAATTGTGGCTCAAATATCCGGCCCTGCTGGATCACTACCGGGAACGCTTTCAGCATGTTCTGGTGGACGAGTTCCAGGATACCAATACGATCCAGTATGCCTGGCTGCGCATGCTGGCGGGTGACAACGCACGTATTACCGTCGTTGGCGACGATGACCAGTCGATCTACGGCTGGCGCGGTGCGCGGGTCGAAAATATCCTGCGCTTCCAGAAGGACTTCACGAATACCCGCGTCATTCGCCTGGAACAGAACTACCGATCGACCGCGACCATCCTGAAGGCGGCCAACGCGGTGATCGACAACAATGCCGAACGCATGGGCAAGCAGTTGTGGACGGAAGGTCATGACGGCGAGCCCATCAAACTGTATACCGCCTACAACGAACAGGACGAGGCGCGCTACGTGGTCGACTGTATCGAGGACCATGTCGACAAGGGCGGCATGCGCAGCGATGTCGCTATCCTGTATCGTTCGAACGCACAGTCGCGCGTGTTCGAGGAGCGGCTCATGCAGTGCGGCGTTCCGTACCGGGTATACGGGGGTCTGCGTTTCTTCGAGCGTGCCGAGATCAAGGATGCACTGGCCTACCTGCGCCTGACGGCCAACCGCGAAGACGACGCCTCGTTCGAACGCGTCGTTAATCATCCGCCGCGCGGTATCGGCGGACGCACGCTGGAGACCGTCCGCCAGCTGGCAAAAGACAACGGGATCTCGCTGTGGCAGGCAGCGATTACCGTGGCGAACGAAAAGCTGCTGCCGGCACGCGCATGCAACGCCATCATCACGTTCCTCCGGCTGGTTGATGATATTGCGGATGGCATCGACAGGCTGCCGCTGGGTGAGCAGGTCGAGCATGTCATGCAGCCGAGCGGCCTGGTCGACCACTTCGCGAAGGAAACGGGCGAGAAGGGCCAGGCGCGCCTGGAAAACCTGCAGGAGCTGGCGAATGCCGCACGCGAGTTCGAAGCGGATCCCGACAGCGGCATGGACCCGCTGTCCGAATTCCTGTCGCATGCCGCGCTCGAGGCCGGTGAGGGGCAGGCCGATGCCTGGGAAGACTGCGTGCAGCTGATGACGCTGCATTCGGCCAAGGGACTGGAGTTTCCGCTGGTGTTCCTGTGCGGTATGGAGGAAGGACTGTTCCCGCATCAGCGCTCGGTGGAGGAACCGGGCCGGCTGGAAGAGGAGCGACGGCTTTGCTACGTGGGCATTACCCGCGCGCGCCGGCAGCTGGTGCTGACCTGTGCCGAGCGGCGTCGCCTGTTCGGCTCCGAGACCTACTGTTTGCCCTCGCGCTTTATCGATGAGATCCCGAAAAAGCTGGTCGACGAGGTACGGCCTCGACCGGGCGTTTCCATGCCGCATACATCGCAGCGCGCTGCTGCAGACAGCTTCAGGGATACCCCGGCCGGTGGTTTGCGCCTGGGTCAGCACGTGCGTCATGCCAGGTTCGGCGATGGTGTGATCATGAACTGTGAAGGGCAGGGTTCAAGTGCGCGTGTGCAGGTCAACTTCTCGCGTGCCGGCACCAAGTGGCTGGTGCTGGC